>JANMTN010000372.1:0-5060 GCA_031390685.1 Desulfobulbaceae bacterium | reverse complement strand
CACCAAACCGATCAAGGTCAACGAGTTCATGAATACGCTGGACGTGGCCCTGAAACATGCCGAAGCGGAAGCGGCCCTGGCAGTTAAAAAAGTAGTAATATCAGGTTGACAGGCTGAAGGCTGAAGGCTGTGATGGATTCCCTGTGAAGGAACAAGTAAGATGATTACCAAGTCCGATATGCTTAACGCCAACATCCTGATCGTTGACGATCAAGAGGCCATTGTCATTCTGCTTGAGCAATTGCTGGGTGAAGCTGGCTACACCTGCGTTACCTCAACAACGAATCCCCAGGAGGTCTGCGAGCTGCATCGCAAAAACCATTACGACCTGATCCTGCTCGACCTGCAGATGCCTGGCATGGATGGATTCCAGGTGATGGAAGGCCTCAAGACCGACAACCAGGACGATTATCTCCCGGTCCTGGTGATCACCGCCCAACCGGGCCACAAGCTGCGTGCTTTGCAAACCGGCGCCAAAGACTTCATCAGCAAGCCATTTGATCTGGTCGAAGTCGAGACGCGTATCCACAACCTGCTGGAAGTGCGGCTGCTCTATAACAAACTGGAGAATTCCAATAAGTTTATGGAACAGACGGTACTGGAACGGACTATAGATCTGCTTAAGGTGAATGTGCAGCTCACGCAGGAAATAGACGACCGCAAGAGGGTAGAAGAATCACTCCTGAATAAGTGTGCAGAAATAAAACGGTTGCAAACCCACCTCCAGGCTGAAAACATCTACCTGCAGCATGAGGAAGCCCGGAACTACAACTTTGGCCAGATCGTTGGTCGAAGTAAGGCCCTCGCGGAGGTGTTCCTTCGGGTCGAGCAGGTAGCGCCCATGAATGCGACCGTTCTGCTCCTTGGGGCGACCGGTACCGGCAAGGGCGTGATAGCCCGCGCCATCCATAGTCGTAGTACCCGCAAGGAGCAGTCGATGATAACGGTCGATTGCACCTCATTGCCGGCGAACATCATCGAAAGCGAGCTCTTCGGGCGCGAAAAGGGTGCCTTCACCGGTGCTGATACCAGGCAGATCGGGCGCTTCGAGCTGGCCGACGGCGGCACCATATTTCTCGACGAAATCGGCGAGATGCCACTGGAACTGCAAGCCAAGTTGCTCAGGGTTATTCAAGACGGCGAGTTTGAACGGCTGGGCAATCCTCGGACCATAAAGATCGATGTGCGGATCATCGCGGCCACCAACCGAAATCTTGCGGAAGAGGTCAGTAAGGGCAGGTTCCGGGAAGACCTGTTCTACCGGCTCAATGTTTTCCCCATCACCATCCCGCCCCTTCGGCAGCGCAAGGAGGATATCCCGCTTCTCGTCAATCATTTCGTGGCCAAATTCAACCAGAAAATGGGCAAGAAGATAGAGCGCGTGTCGAAAGACACCCTGGACCTCCTGCAGCAATACCACTGGCCTGGCAACGTGCGGGAGTTGGAAAGTGTCATTGAGCGGGCGGTAATCATCAGCCAGGGGGCCTCACTCCAGGTGTTGGACCGGTTGACTGACGATCTGAAGAAGACAGGGGAACCGGCAGGGCAGGACGTTCAAGTCCTCGCCGAACTGGAACAAAACCACATTCTCCAGGTGCTCCGGAAAACCAGCTGGCGAATCGAGGGAGAAAAAGGGGCGGCGACACTCCTTGGTCTCAATCCCAGCACTCTTCGCGCCCGTATGCGGAAATACGGCATTTCCCGTCAATAAATAAGAGGCAGATTCAACTTCGAAGTGCAACTCCCAGTGGTGATGCAGTATAGCGCATCGTCTTAGCAAAGAGTACCTCAAATAGGGCTTTGACTCCCATGATTTTACGAAGCCGGTGGTTGAGGCTATTGCCTGCGATGGTCTCCATCCCCGTTGCCCTTTGTCTCTCTTGATTTTTGAGAAATCGTCGAGTTATGCATGTTGAGGTCGGTTGCAATTTTCGACTGATGAAAACCTGCTTTCTTTAACCCTGAAATCTGGTATCGTTGCTCAATGCTGATCTGGTTGACGCCGGTAACAGTACCAGAACTAACAGTGCGAAAATAAATCATATAATTATAACGCGACGTTGAAGTTATTCATCTTTTCTCAAATGGAGGCGTGTCATGCAAAGATGGGAATGCCCTTGCGGCTATATCTACGATCCTGAAGAAGGAGATTATGAGCATGATGTGGACGCTGGTACCCCGTGGGAAGACGTTCCGGAAGACTGGGTCTGTCCTAAATGTGGTGCCGCCAAAGAAAATTTTTTTGAAGCTGACTGAGTCGGATCATTTGATCTGGTTGCCGGCAATTTCCATTGTGTGAGCACTATTTTTTCTTTTCGACCCTTTGATTCTGGGGCGTAGCATGAAGAACGAACAAGACAAAATAATCATCTACCAGTCCAATGACGGTCAGGCCCGGTTTGATGTGCATCTAATTGAAGACACAGTCTGGCTCACCCAGGATCAGATGACGGTGCTGTTTGATCGGAATAAAAGGACGATTTCCGAGCATATCCGTAATGTCTTTAAAGAAGGTGAGCTTGTCGAAAATGCAGTTGTCCGGAAATCCCGGACAACTGCCAGCGACGGCAAAGCCTATGAGACAAATTATTACAACCTTGATGTCATCATCTCCGTCGGCTATCGGGTCAAGTCGCAACGCGGCACCCAGTTCCGCATCTGGGCGACCTCCGTACTGAAAGATCATCTCCTCAAGGGATACAGTCTCAACAGCAAGCGGCTGGCCGAAAAGGGCTTTGCCGACATGGAACAGGCGGTTGCCCTTCTGACCCGAACGCTGCAGCGCAACGAGCTGGTAACAGATGAAGGGAAAGCGGTGCTGGAGGTGGTCGGCAGGTATGCCAGATCCTGGTCGCTGCTCCTGCGCTACGATGAAGACCGGCTGGAACTGCCAAAGAATCGCCATCCATCAAGGCAATCCCTTGATTATGGCCGAACCGGAAAATCCATCAAGGCGCTCAAGGACGATCTCCTGGCGCGGGGCGAGGCCTCCGGGCTGTTCGGCCAGGAGCGGGAGCATCATCTCCAGGGGATCCTCGGCAACCTCGACCAGACCTTCGGCGGTCAGGAACTCTATGGGAGCGTGGAAGAAAAGGCGGCCCACCTTCTTTACTTTGTCATCAAGGATCATCCCTTCAGCGACGGCAACAAGCGGATCGGTTCCTTCCTCTTCCTGCTGTTCCTGAAAGAGAACAACCTGCTCGACCAATCCGGCATCAACGATAACGGACTGGTGGCCCTGGCCTAGTTGATTGCCGAGAGCGATCCCAGGCAGAAGGAGTTGATGATCAGATTGATTATGAATCTCCTGGCAGGTGATACAAAATGATCCACGACCATTTTGCCGCTGACCTTGGCATTGAGGCAGACGACTCGTCTTCCATCAACATTACTAAAGTTTCGCTATGAAGCTAAAAAAATGTGGTCTGGTATTGCAATTATGAAAAATTTATCCTATCTTGAAGTCAACACACCTGCCATGCCTCTGGCCGCTTGCGGTTATGCACACTTTGGTGGGTTTTTTTATGCCCGGAGGTTGCGGGTATGACCGATTTCAACAAACCGGCTGGACGCGCCGCGTCTCTTGTCGATCAGTGGATCGAGCGTGGCCTGGACGTGCCCGACCGAGCCCGGGCCGAACACTACCTCTCGGTGGTCAGCTACTACCGCCTCAGCGCCTATACCCTCCCCTTTCAGTGCGGTAATCCGGAGCACCACTTCAATCACGGCGCGAGTTTTTGCGAGGTTTTAGACCTTTATATCTTCGATCGCCAACTCCGCCTGCTTCTCCTTGATGCTATTGAACGTATCGAGGTGGCCCTGCGGGCTCGCATGACAAATGTCCTTGCGAAAAATCATGGCCCTCATGCCTATCTTGACCGAGCAATCTTTGATACCCGCTATGATCATGACTGGCTGCTTCAGCAGATACAGAGGAAGTGTGGTGAAAGTCAGGCTGAGACCTTTATCAAACATTATCGCGGCAAATATACAAACCCGGAGTTACCGCCGATCTGGATGGTGATGGAGATTCTTACATTTAAAGAGGTCTCCGTTCTTTTCAGTTTCCTGCGCCAAAAAGAGGACAAACAGGCTATTTCCGAATTTTGGGGTCTCGATGATACCGTTCTGCGTTCCTGGTTTCGGGCCCTCTCGGACATCCGTAATGTCTGTGCCCACCATGCCCGAACATGGAACCGCGAGTTTGGCAGCAAGCCTCTGATTCCCAGAAAAGTACCGAAAAGGTGGCCGGATTTGGGCCGCCCTTTGACCGACCCTCAGGTGAAGCCAACCAACCGCCTCTATTATTTTTTAGTTGTTATCGAGTTTTTGCTTGAAAAGATCAACCCCGGTTCCAAATGGTATGAGCGTCTCTACTGTTTGATGCGGGAGCACCCAAAGGTAAGCAAACCGCACATGGGCATGCCTGATGATTGGGCCGACGATCCTTTCTGGCGCCTGACCGCCGGCAAGCAACAAGACTGATTATACGGAAAATACATCCGTCCCGGTTCCAGTGGGTAGATAGATTTGCATTATAAGTTCAGGTGCATTTTGATCTGGTTGACAGTGATTAAGAATTGTGTCCCCGAAATTTGGTTTTAAAATGGAAATGATACCCTATACCATTGAGGCTCTTGCCCGGATCAGGCAGAGAGCTCCTCTTATTCATAACATCACTAATTTTGTGGTGATGAACAGTTCCGCCAATATCTTGCTGGGCACCGGCGCGTCTCCGGTCATGGCCCATTGCCTGGCGGAAATGGAAGAGATGACTTCTTTGGCCAGTGCCCTGGTCCTCAATATAGGAACAATCGAAGAGGATTGGCTTGCATCTATGATTTGTGCCGGCAAAACTGCCAATACTCTGGGCATCCCTGTAATCCTTGATCCTGTCGGGGCAGGGGCAACCAGGCTCCGTACCGAAGCAGTCAGGGAAATCATGGAAAATTGCTCCATCACTATCCTGCGCGGCAACTGCTCAGAGATTTATTCCCTTGTTGCTTCTGACATCAAGACCAAAGGGGTGGATACGACCCTGTCATTATCCGATGAGATGG
>JANMTN010000368.1:0-4292 GCA_031390685.1 Desulfobulbaceae bacterium | reverse complement strand
AATTGAAATCCTGAGAGGAGCCGAAGAGGCCACAGGCAGGCTGATCGGCGGCAACCTGAGCACCTTGCTTACCTTGCTGGGCACCCCCTTTGAACCTGAGTTTGCCGGACGAATTCTTTTTCTGGAAGATGTGGGTGAGCCACTCTACCGGATCGATCGCATGCTGACCCAGTTGTGGCTGGCTGGAAAACTGCAAAGGATCGCCGGGATCATCCTTGGCGATTTTTCCCCGGGCAATGAGATGGAAACAACCGAGAAAATCCGTCATCACGAAACGATCTGGAACCGGGTGCTGCAACTCACCTCCGGCACCCATATCCCTGTCTGGGGAGGCTTCCCTGTTGGTCACGGGCCGTCAAATATGACCCTGCCCCATGGGGCCGAGGCAGTTATGGACAGCAGAAACGGCAGGCTCTATTTCCTGTAATTCCAGACAATCACTCCTCCTCTGCTGCAGAGGCATTGTCAGGCTGAAATCCAACCGCCATTTGTCCATCGATCAGCATGGAAATGGGCTTTAACCCGGCGACGTCTGCCCTTTTGCCAGAAATTACAAAAAAAGGTAAACATATTTCTTGACGCATCCTGTCTATGTATTTATTTTATACCGTTGGCCGCAGTTTAAAAATAAACGTAACATGGAAACGCCGTAACCGGCATAAGGCCGTCGCAACTAAATAATCAGGGCTATCATGGTTATTTAGTTATTGTTCCTCAGCTTGTGTATTGCATCGTTTTACCTCTGCCAATCAGACCAATCAGCAGATTAAGCCGTTGTAAAAAATAACATGACAATCTGAATGATCAAAGCGGTATAGCCGGAACGAAATGATTATAAAGAGACAAGTTATTTCATAACGGCTCCTTGTCTGTTATCTGCCAGACGCCACTCAAAGAAACAGCCGGTAAAGATAGGCTGTTTCTTTGAAGCGGCATAAGGTGCCGTAATAAAATAAGCAAAAAAGCACTGCTTATTTCCTAACGGCTCCTAAACAACCGAACCCCAGCAAACAAGAAAGAGAGGAGTTCCCTTGAAGAAGAAGATACTTGTAGCCAATCGCGGAGAAATTGCCATCCGCATCATGAGAGCTATCCAGGAATTAGATTATGAGGCCGTGGCAGTTTACGAAACCCCTGATAAAGATTCACGCCATATCCGGCTTGCCAGTGAAGCCGTCCTTCTTGGTGACGGACCACGCTGCGATTATCTGAACATTGACAAGATCATCAAGGCCGCTAAACACTCAGGTGCCTGCGCCATTCATCCCGGCTATGGCTTTCTTGCCGAAAACCCTGATTTCGCCAAGGCATGCGAAGAGGCCGGGATCATCTTTATCGGCCCTTCATCTGAAGTTATCTCCAATCTGGGGAACAAAGTCATTGCCAGAAAGATCATGGCTGAAGCTGGAATCCCCATGGTTCCCGGCACCACGAATCTGTCCATGGGTGAAGATGGTGTCCAGGAGGCCTTGACCTTTGCCGGCAAATACGGCTACCCCGCCATGCTCAAGGCCACCTGCGGCGGCGGCGGTCGTGGTATCAGACTTATTGAGTCAGATGAGCAGATGCGCAAAGAGATTCCGGTGGCCCGTGCCGAGGCCAAGGCGGCCTTTAACGATGACTCTGTCTATCTGGAAAAAGTGGTGATCAGCCCCAAACATGTGGAGGTTCAGATCATTGCCGACAAGGAAGGAACCACCATTCACCTGGGAACCCGTGACTGCTCCATCCAGCGCCGGAACCAGAAGCTCATCGAGATCGCCCCCTCCATGATTGACGACAAGGAACTCCTGGACAAAATCTGTCAGACCGCGGTCAAGGCCTCCAAGGCCTCCAATTACACCAATGCCGGCACCGTGGAGTTTCTGATCGACAAGGACTTCAACTATTATTTCATGGAGATCAACACCCGGGTACAGGTCGAGCACACCGTAACCGAGATGATCACCGGTATTGATATCGTCCGCACCCAGATCAAACTGGCGCTCGGCAAGACCCTCTCCTTCACCCAGGACGATATCCAACTGCGGGGTCACGCCATCGAGATGCGAATCAACGCCGAAGATCCCCAGGCGGATTTCATGCCCGAGGGCGGCAAAACCGTCTCGGTCTATCGCTCACCAGGCGGCTATGGTGTCCGTCTCGACGGTTTTGTCTATCAGGGCTATACCATCCCCCAGGTATACGATTCTCTGCTGGTCAAGCTGACCGTCCATGGCTTCACCTGGAGCGAGACCGTGAGCCGCCTCCGCCGCTGTTTACAGAATTTTGAGATTGCCGGTCCTAAAACCACGATCCCTTTTTACCTGAACATCGTGGAGGACCCTGATTTCATCAAGGGTGATTTCAACACCTCGTTTCTGGACACCCACCCTCAACTCTTTGAGTACAAGGAAACAGACAATGAGGCCGAGAAACTATCCAAACTGATTGCCGAGATCCATCATCGCGGCACCAATCCGTACGCCCTTTAATGTTGCCTGACAACAACGGTATTTTTTTATAACTCTATATTCTTTGTTTTTATTTATGGCCCTGCCCGGATAAGCACAAAGATGACCTTTGCCCCCACGAGGATAAATTATGGAACGAATCATTCAGGGAATGGCCCCCAGCGAGGTTGTCGCCCAACTCAGAAAGGCTGACGGCTATTACATCACCAATACGGCCCGCGATCTCTCTCAATCTGATTTCAAGAATCGCATCCTGCTGCATACCGATATGCTGGCCGCGCCCTCTCGGGAACGGGCCGGCTATTTTTCACTCGAGATAACCGGCGGTGCCTCGGTGCATGTGGATATCCTCCGCAAACAGGTTGATCCCTTCCTGAAACTGGAACTCCTGCGCGAAAAAATGCCCAAGACCATGTTTCAGACCCTGTGTCGCGGGGTGAATCTGTTTGGCTATCGTCCCTACCCGCAGAATGTTATCCGCTTCACGGTTCGCGAGTTCGCAAAATACGTGGATGTGTGGCGCACCTTTGATTTCTTGAACCATATCCCCAACATGCAGGCGGTATTTGAGGAAGTTGCCAAGGCCGGGAAAATCAATGAACCCTGCATCTGCTTTTCCACCGGACCGGAACACACAGACGATTTCTATGTCAAAAAGGTCAAGGATATCCTCGATGTCACCGGCACGGATATCATCCTCTGCATCAAAAATCATGGCGGTCTTGGCACCCCGCAACGCATTGGCCAACTGGTCAACTCCATCAAACAGAGCTATCCGGATCTGCCGATTCACTATCATGGGCACAATACCGACGGCAACGATATTGGCCGGATTGCCGCGGCCGTCCTCAATGGCGCAAGCATTGTTGACGCCAGTGACTCGTCCATGACCGGATATTACGGCCCGCCGCCAAGCCTCACGGTTATACAAACCTTGAAATCACTGGGCTACACGGCAATAGGTCTTGATGAAGATGCAGTTATCGAGACCTCTGAGGTCATCCGCGACCAGCGCCAGTATTATGCGGCCTTTGAATCCCAGATCAAAGGCTTTCAACCAACCGTGCAGATCCATAAGCTCCCCGGCGGGGCCATGGGTTCCAGCCTGGAACAGGCGGCAAAAGGCGGTTTCCTCGACAAGATGCCCGACATCCTGCACAAGGAGTTACCAAGAGTCCAGAAAGAGCTTGGCAATTACTGGTCGGTAACCCCTGGTTCCCAGATTCTGTGGACCACCGCGGTCGCCAATGTCCTAGGTGGTGAACGCTACGGCAACCCGTCTGGAGACCTGCGCAACCTGCTCCTTGGCAAATATGGCCCCTTTCCTTTTTACCAGCCGGAAGAGTGGATCTACGAAAAAGTCCTGGGCGCCGACTGGAAAAAGGTGCTGGAGGAAGAAGGGGGAATGGATGAGATCGCAGATATGGATCTCGACCACGAACGGGTAAGCCTCAGTGAAAAAATCGGCCATGAACCCACCGATCAGCAACTGGTTCTCTATCTGCAGCACCCCAATGATGCCGTCAACTTTTTCAAATTTGAGGAAAAATTTGGCAGGGTCTATGTCCTGCCGCCATCCATCTTTCTGCATCAGGGTAAATTTAACGTCGGTACGAACCTTTCCTTTACCGATCATTACGGCAAGGAGCACGTCATCGAAATTGGCCCGTCCATGGTCAACGACAGTGGCGAGTCCAATGTCTATCTTAACGTGGATCACCATCAGCGCATCTACTCCTTTGCCCCCGAGGCCAAAGCCGGGGTGGCTGCCGCCACGGTTCTCTCCAAGGAAGAGATTCAGGCCCTGGCCAAAAATGGCGACATCCGCGCCCCATTTGC
>JANMTN010000277.1:0-4199 GCA_031390685.1 Desulfobulbaceae bacterium | reverse complement strand
GAACGGGATGGTCACGGTGCGCGATTTTGGCCGGGGCATCCCCTTAGGCAAGATTGTTGACTGCGTCTCCACCATCAATACCGGCGCCAAGTACAATACCGAGGTCTTTCAGTTCTCCGTTGGCCTCAACGGTGTGGGCACCAAGGCGGTGAACGCCATGTCATCGCACTTCAAGGTCACGGCCTTTCGCGAGGGGAAATTCGCCAGCGCGGTTTTTACCACAGGTGAGCTGATCAGCCAGGAAAACGGTGAGAGCACCGAGCCCAATGGCACCCTGGTGGAATTTATCCCGGACCGGGAGATGTTTGCCGATTACACCTTTGACCGTGGTTTTATTGAAGAACGGCTGTGGCGCTATGCCTATCTCAATGCCGGACTCAAGCTGTATATGGACAAAAGTTGCTATTATTCCGCCAACGGCCTGCTTGATCTGCTGGCCAAGGAGCTGGATGACCAGAATATCTATGACCCCATCTATTATCGTGATGCCACCCTGGAATTTGCCTTTTCCCATACCGATGGCTATGGCGACACCTATTATTCCTTTGTCAACGGCACCTATACCAGCGAGGGCGGCACCCATCTTTCCGCCTTCCGTGAGGGGATTCTCAAAGGGGTCAATGAGTTTTCCAAAAAAAGCTTTATCGGCCAGGATGTGCGGGACGGCATTGTCGGCACCCTGGCAATCAAGATCAAAGACCCTTTGTTTGAGTCCCAGACCAAGAACAAACTGGGCAATGGCGACATCCGTTCCTGGATCGTGGGCACGGTGAAAGACGCGGTATCCAGCGCCCTCTATAAAAACACCGAGGCTGCGGAAAGGCTGATTGAGAAGATCCAGCGCAATGAAAAGGTGAGGAAGGAGTTGCAGAGCGTGCGCCTGGAGGCCAGGGCCAAATCAAAGAAAGTCGCCCTCAAGATCCCGCAGCTGAAAGACTGCAAGCATCATCCCTCACGAAAGAAACCATCGCCTGCGGGACAGACCAATATGGTCTTTATCACCGAGGGCCAGTCGGCGGCAGGCTCTATTGTCTCCTCCCGGGACCCGCTGATCCAGGCGGTATTTTCCCTGAAGGGTAAACCCATGAATGTCCTGGGGCAGAAGCTGGCGCTGTTGTACAAGAATGAAGAGATGTACTCCCTGATGCGGGCCCTCGACATCGAGGAATCCGTTGCTGATCTGCGCTTTGACAAGGTTATCCTGGCAACCGATGCCGATGTGGATGGGCTGCATATCAGAAATCTGCTCCTGACCTTCTTTCTCCACTATTTTGAACCGCTGGTCAAGCTGGGATTTGTCTATATCCTTGAGACTCCGCTGTTTCGAGTCCGCAACAAGAAAGAGACTTTTTACTGCTATTCGGAAAAGGAAAAGATTGCCGCCGTCAAGAAACTGCAGGGGACAGGCGTCAAGGCCGGCAATGTCGAAATGACCCGTTTCAAAGGGCTGGGCGAGATCTCCCCCAAGGAATTCAAGCAGTTCATCGGCCCTGATATCCGCCTGCAGCAGGTCAACATGGGGACGGTCAGCGAGGTGAGTAAAATCTTGTCCTTTTACATGGGTAAAAATACCCCGGAACGCAAGCAGTACATCATGGATCATCTGGTAATAAATGAAGGCTGAGGGCTGTTTAGGCTGAAGACTGAAGGGCGTCCGGCTATTCGCCGGACTGGAAGGCTGAAGGAAAGGATTTTTAGCCTTCGGCCTTTAGCCTTCGGCCTTCAACCTTCAGCCTTCCTTCGGCCTTCAGCCTTCAGCCTTCAGCCTAACTTACCTTATTATGAACTCACAGTACGGAAGACTTCAGCACCTGTTTGATCAAAATTTCCTTGAGTACTCCTCATATGTCATCAGGGAGCGGGCCATTCCCGACATCCACGATGGCCTGAAGCCGGTACAGCGCCGCATTCTGCAGACCCTGTTCAATATGGATGACGGCCGTTTTCACAAGGTGGCCAATGTGGTGGGTGAGACCATGAAGCTCCACCCCCATGGCGACGCCTCCATCTTTTCCGCCCTGGTGAATCTTGCCAACAAGGAATACCTGATTGAGCGGCAGGGAAATTTCGGCAATATCTATACCGGCGATCAGGCCTCAGCCGCCCGTTATATCGAATGCCGGCTCACGCCGCTGGCCAAAGAGATCCTGTTCAACAAGGACCTGACCGAATATGTTGAATCGTATGACAGCAGGATGCTGGAACCGGTAACCCTGCCGGCCAAAATTCCCCTGCTGCTGCTGCTCGGGGCTGATGGAATTGCCGTGGGCATGGCCACCAAGATCATGCCCCATAATTTCTGTGAACTCCTTGAGGCCCAAATCAAAATTCTCGGCAATGAGGAAGTCGTTCTGTACCCGGATTTCCAGAAGAAGGGATTGGTGGATGTCTCCCACTATGATCATGGCAATGGCCGGATCCGCTGCCGGGCCCGGATCGAGGAGCTGAATGAAAAGACCATTATTATCAAGGATATTCCCCACGGGACAACCACCCAATCCCTGATCGAGTCCGTTGAAAAGGCAGCCAAGGCCGGGAAAATCAAGATCCTGTCCATCAATGACTATACGGCGGAAGATGTTGAGGTCGAGATTAATCTCGCCCGCGGGGTCTATGCCAAGGAAACCATTGAGGCCCTTTATGCCTTTACCGATTGCGAGGTTGCCATAACCCCCAATCTTACCCTGATCAAAGACAATACCCCGCTGATCTGCACGGTCGAAGAGGTGCTGGAACACAATACCCATAAGCTTGTCCGCGACCTGACCAAAGAGCTGGAGATTGATCTCGCCAGACTCCAGGAAAGACTGCACGCCCGGCTTCTCGAACAGATCTTTATCGAGGAGCGGCTCTATAAACAGATTGAGGAGGAGACAAGCTACAAGGCGGTGATCAAGAGCGTAGACCTCGCCCTGCAACCCTTTACCGGAGATCTTCTCCGGTCAGTTACCAATGACGATATAGAACGGCTGCTTGAGATCAGGATCAAGCGCATCTCCCGTTATGATATCAATAAGCAGCAGAAAGAAATCAGGGAGATCCGCGGCGAGATCAAGACAATCACCCATCACCTCAAGGATATGGTCGGCTACACCATCGCCTTTCTTGGCGATCTGCTGAAAAAATATGGCCACCTGTACCCCCGGCAGACCGAACTCTGCGAATTTGAGGAGGTCAGCGCCCGGAGTGTGGCCCTGGCCAATCTGGTGGTCGGGTATCAGCGCGCCACTGGATTCCTGGGCCACAACATCAAGGCCGAGGATGAAAAACAGGATTTTACCCTGAACTGCTCTGAGTACGACCGGCTGTTATTGATCTTTAATGACGGCCTGTACAAGGTGATCCCGGTGACCGATAAACTCTTTGTCGGTCATGAACTGGCCTGGATCGGAGTGGTCGAAGAGGGCCTGACCTTTAACATCCTGTACCGGGACGGCCAGGAGAATCTGACCTATGCCAAGCGTTTTACCACCCCTAAATTTATTCTGGAAAAAGAATACCGACTCTTTCCCGAAGACAAGCGTTCAAGGATCCTGCTGCTGCTGATGGGGGAGGGCGCCAGCGTCCATGTCAGCCTTGCGCCTTCGGCGCGCGCCAAGAGCAATATCATGGAGGTCTATTTTGATGAATATCTGGTCAAGAACCCCAACGCCAAAGGAAAACGGATTGCGGCCCGGGTGGTAAGAAAGGTGGTGGATTCCACCGGTAAGGCCGCACCAAGGCCCCAGAGGCAGAATATGCCCCTGCTTGACCTGGTGGCTGCACCTCAAGAGGATGACAGTCAAAAAAGCAGGGGAGGAGATGAAGGAAATGAGAAGGAGTAATTTCCAGCCTTACAATGGATGATTCACATAGCTCCCATCTGGTGCATTTGAGCCATGGAAGCGAAGCATGTGCTTGTCCGATACCTTCTGATATAATATGGCAATAATGCGTCTTTATTTTTTTGTATTTGCTCTTTTCTTTTAATAGGCTTTTCTTGGGCGGATTCAACTTCGAAGTGCAACTTCCAGTAGTGATGCACTATAGCGCATCGTCTTACCAAAAAACACCTCAAATGGGGTTTTGAATCCCAAGATTTTACGAGGCCGATGATTGAGGCTATTGAGGTCAGTCGTCAATAGTGGACACCAAATCAATCATGCTGCTTTTTGAATTTTATAAAAAAGGCGTTCAAAAACTGCTGGAGAAAGATAGCC
>JANMTN010000245.1:0-2039 GCA_031390685.1 Desulfobulbaceae bacterium | reverse complement strand
GTTGTGGCCCTGCTTTTTGGCAAGGGATTGGTCAAAGAGGATAACGCCGCCCAGGTTGCGCTGGATGATATCCGCGGCCACGGGATGGGACTCATCAATGCTGGCGCCCTCAAATCCAATGAGAAAAAGCTGTCCGATTTTTTGTGCGAGGTTCATGGGGGCGTTTGCCGTATTTAGTTGTCAAGCCGGATAATCAGAGGGACGAGGTGCATCTCTTTGCGCCGCTGTTCGGTGCGTCCCAATGACCATTCCTGGCATCTGGCCTGGCCGGCCAGCATCTTGTCCACGGCCTCAACCACTCCTGCCACATTGATGACAGGATGGCGGGCAAAGACCTGGGGCAGACCTTGCGTCAGGTTGCAGGCCAGACAGCGGCCAGGACGTTCGTGCAGCCGCAACTCCAGGGTGATGCTCTTGCCATCGGTGCCATTATAGGCCAGTTCAATGTCATAGGCCCCTTCGCTGGCATCGCCGAACAGGGCGTCAAAGAAGTCATGGGAACGTTCTTTGGGGAAGAGTTGTTGCAAGGTCTCCGGGGTAAAGAGGGCGTCAATGGTTTTGGTATCCATGATGTTTTAATGTTGTTGAGAGTTAATGAGAGTTAACGGATCGTGGTATGTGATGTCTTGGACACACGTTATCTAAGGGAGGTTTATTATAAACGGCGTTGCGTCTTTGTCAACCGACGTTGCGGCTGATGCGCCACTGTGGTAAAGTCTGACCTTATGCAATCTGATATATCTAACATCCCAATCAGTCGAGGTCTGTCGGCTATAGGCCTGGGTGATCTGAATCCCGCCCAGCATGAGGCCGTGATCAGGACCGAAGGGCCGGTTCTGGTCATAGCCGGGGCTGGCAGCGGTAAGACCAGAACCCTTGTCTACCGGGTGGCCCATCTCCTTGAAAAGGGGGTGGCCCCGGAAAATATCCTCCTGCTGACCTTTACCCGAAAATCCGCCCAGGAGATGTTGTGGCGGGCGGGCAGGCTTCTTAACGATTCCTGCAGCCGGGTAGTTGGCGGGACCTTTCATGGGACTGCCAATCTGCTGCTCAGGCGCCATGGCGCGGCCCTTGGTTTTGGCTCTTCCTTTACCATTATTGATCGCTCCGATGCCGAAGGAATCATCAACCTTTTGAAGTCATCTCTTGGCCTCACCGGACGTGATCAGCAGTTTCCTTCCAAGCGGATCATCATTAATATGATCAGCGGGTCAGTGAATAAATCGATAGCCCTGGAGGATCTGGTCTTTGCCAACTATGTCCATCTCAGTGAGCATACGGATGATCTGCTCAGGCTGCAGAAACACTATCAGGAATTCAAGGTTACCCATGGCCTGATGGACTATGATGATCTGCTGGTCAACTGGAAACGGCTGCTGGCCGAGGTCCCGGAGGCACGTCAGGCCATTGCGTCGCGTTTTACCCATATCATGGTGGACGAGTATCAGGACACCAATCTGGTGCAGGCGGAAATCGTCCGTCTGATCGCATACGGCCATGATAATGTGATGGTGGTGGGTGATGATTCCCAGTCAATCTACTCTTTTCGCGGCGCCGATTTTTATAATATCATGCGCTTCCCCAAGTTGTTTCCTGACACCCATATCATCAAGCTGGAAGAAAATTATCGCTCAACCGAGCCGATCCTGGCGCTGACCAATGATATTATCTGTCATGCCACGGAAAAATACAGCAAAACCCTCTTTACCCGCCTGGAAGGGACGGTCAAACCCGTGCTCTTTGCCGCCGATGATGAACGGCAGGAGGCCAGATTTGTTGCAGGCAAGATCAGTGAACTGGTGGCGGGAGGTGTTCGTTTTCAGGATATCGCGGTACTGTTCCGTTCTGGTTTTCATTCCTATAAACTGGAACTTGAGCTGGCCAGCGGTGGGGTGGATTAGCCGTAAAGATCCCCGACCGCGCGTGGATGACCCCGGACTTATGCGGATAAATGCGGCCGGGCGCTGGGCATTCACCCTCATTTGCGCCGCGTGCCTGCTGAATTGGCTGCCGCGCGGTGCGGCGGGTTTCCTCACTTA
>JANMTN010000238.1:0-5337 GCA_031390685.1 Desulfobulbaceae bacterium | reverse complement strand
AAACGGGGTATGACGACCGCCCTCTTCCTTACCCAGGATATAACATTCAGCCTTGAATTTGGTATGGGGAGTAATGGTGCCGGGCTTAGCCAGAACCTGACCACGCTCAATATCCTCACGCTTGGTGCCGCGAAGCAGGACTCCAACATTATCTCCAGCCTGACCCTCATCAAGGATCTTGCGGAACATCTCAACACCGGTGACCGTCGTCTTGACCGTATCACGGATACCAACGATCGCAACCTCATCACCGACATGAACAATACCACGCTCAATACGACCGGTGGCAACCGTACCACGTCCAGAGATAGAAAAAACATCCTCAACCGGCATCAGAAAAGGTTGATCAATCTCACGCTTGGGCTGTGGAATATAGGTATCGATTGCTTCCATCAGGTCCCAGATGCATTTGGCAGCCTCGGGATCTTCAGGATTCTCAAGGGCCTTCAGGGCCGAACCATGAATGATGGGAACCTCATCACCGGGGAAGTCATACTTATCAAGCAGCTCACGCAGCTCCATCTCTACCAGCTCGATCAGTTCAGGATCATCCACCATGTCACATTTATTCAAAAATACCACTATACAAGGAACACCAACCTGACGGGCAAGAAGAATATGTTCACGAGTTTGCGGCATGGCCCCATCATTGGCACCGACCACCAGAATAGCACCGTCCATCTGGGCCGCACCGGTAATCATGTTTTTGATATAGTCCGCATGACCTGGACAGTCCACATGGGCATAGTGACGATTTACGGTCTCATACTCAACATGGGCAGTCGCAATGGTAATTCCACGCTCTTTTTCTTCAGGAGCCTTGTCAATCTCACTGAAATCAATAAATTTAGCCAAACCCTTTGTCGAAAGGACACGGGTTATCGCAGCGGTCAGGGTCGTCTTACCATGATCTATATGACCCACAGTGCCCACATTGACATGTGGTTTTTTCCTGTCAAACTTTTCTTTTGCCATAGTCGTCGTCTCCCTGACCATAAACTGGTTTAAATAGCAACACATCTGGAGCCCACAACCAGAGTCGAACTGGTGACCTCATCCTTACCAAGGATGCGCTCTACCAACTGAGCTATGTGGGCCCTATCCGTACAAACGAAAAAAAACTTACATTGGAGCGGGAAACGAGACTCGAACTCGCAACCCTCAGCTTGGAAGGCTGATGCTCTACCAATTGAGCTATTCCCGCTTGGCACTTAAAATTCGGAACAAAAAAATGGTGGAGGGGGGAGGATTCGAACCTCCGAAGGCGCTGCCGACAGATTTACAGTCTGTTCCCTTTAGCCACTCGGGAACCCCTCCATTCATGAGCTGCTTAGCTTGCACTCTTATTGCGCTGTCATACAACATACATTCAAGACGGAAACAGCATGACCTGTAATAGCTGGAGCTGGCGATGGGACTTGAACCCGCAACCTGCTGATTACAAATCAGCTGCTCTGCCAGTTGAGCTACGCCAGCGTACAAAAGAAGCAAATATACATAGTATGAACGACTAACGCAATCTTTTTTTATATCTTTTTTAGCCTTTCTACGACAAAGACAATTATGCAAAAAGTAAAAAACAAACCAACCATATCATCAAGCAAAAAAAAAAGGCCGTGCCAAAAAGACACGGCCTTAAAAAAAGAACAAAGCCACTCCTCAATATATCTTACAGATCAACGGAATTTTTACCAAAGGAACTCTCTCTATATCGCTCAAAAGTCATGGCAGAAGTCCGATAAACCAAATGGGCAAACTTGGTATAAGGCATATACAGAAAAAGCATCATGACGGATACCAGATGGATAAAATAAATAACATATCCTGGAGCCGCAAGTCCTGCCCAACGAATTACCTCCGCAAGGAGTCCGGTAACACCAACAGCCATAATCTCCCAGATCAGAAACCAATCATAGAAAGTTGGGGTTACTCCATTTTCCGCCTCTTTCCTGGAGCGATTACTCCAGAGGATACCAATACCAACAATCATAGCCACAGCGGAAACATTGGCAAGAATTTTTACAGGATTCCATACTGACATGGGGCCATGCAGAAATTCTAGACCGGGAATAAGGGCAAGCACATCATTAGCGATCGCAGACCAGGCCGTAACAATAAAAAGACCAATAAAAGAAAGCATCAAAGGCAGATGCCCCTGCACCCGATCAAGATTTGTCTTACACTTCTTGAATCGAGTATGTTGCACAATTTCCTGAACCGAGGGCCAGAGAAATTCCGTAATAAACTGCACATACGATGGCCTGAAAGCATTTTTGATACCGGCACTTTCTTCCATCCCCTTCCACATGCTTGACACGCCCTTATAAGCGGCAACAACTGCCAATCCGGCTGCAGACAGCATAATTATATCAATAAAAAAGACATTCTTGGACAACCAGTGAAAATCCCAATGACCAAAAAAACGTTGGTATCCATATTCAGAAAAATCAGCCGCCGAAGGAATAGAAATTCCACCAGAGATCAACCATAAAACAAAAATAATCACGGAAGGAATTGCTATCAACATAGGCAACCCTTTTGCGCTTGAAGCGAGCTTAGCAAGACCTGACGGCCATCCATAAAAGGTATAGGCATAGGCCCTGATCGCGCCAAGAGCATCACCTGGCTTGGCGCCACGAGGACAATAAGCTGTACAATCACCACACTGATGGCAGAGAAATACATCAGGATCAGCAACCAGCTTATCCTTCATACCCCACTGCGCCCAGATCATCTCTTTCCGCGGAAAAGGTTTGCTATCCGTGGAAAGAGGACAGACTACTGAACAAGTGGCACACTGATAACATTTCTTCAGGGTGTCACCGCCGGCACTTTTCAGATATTTAATAAATTCTAAATCTGGTTGAACATTCATCCTTCTTCTCCTCCTGTTATATTAACAAATCTTTTGTTTAAGAATAAAAAGAGCGCAAGATCTCTTCAATCAAAAGAAACAAGATACTGGCGCTCACCACTTTTTTCAAGAGGGTGAACACCAGTATTATCTACACAAACAGGATTAGAAACCCTTGAATGGGTTGGGACCAAGATCAACAATCTCATCAACAAAGTCATTAATAAGCTTGGGAATCTTGTCATACTCGGTAATGGATACCTGTTCAGACCGTACCCGCTCAGGCTCGAGCCCAAGGGTAGAGAGTGAATCTCCTATGTTTTCCATACGTTTGGCGGCAATCTCAGAACCCTTGACAAAATGGCACTGATAATCGTCACCATATTTACAACCAAGAAGCATAGCCCCATCCATACCCGCAGAGAGCAAATCACGGACCCATGCCATATTTACTGATCCAAGACAGCGAACAGGCACAACACGAACCATATGACTCATCTTGTTGCGCCTCATACCGGCCATATCCAAGGCAGGATACGCATCATTCTCACAGGCAAAGATCACAATACGCAACTTATCATCATCATCTTCAGGGACTTCAATGGACTTAAGCATAGCACCAATGAGATCAATATTATAATCCTTGAAGCCAATAATTCGCTCTGGACACGCCCCCATACACGTACCGCATCGACGGCAACGTGTTGGATTAGACAATGGAGTACCCTTGGCATCATCATCAAGTGCACCGAACGGACACTCTTCGGTACAACGTTTACACTGAGTACAACGCTGCATGAAGAATTCCGGATAGGTCTTATCCCCGGAACGTGGATGAACCGACACCCCACGATCGGCTGACTCAATACACTGAATAGCCTTTAATGCTGCGCCCGTGGCATCATCAATGGTTTCTTCCATGTTCATGGCCTTGCGCACACCGCCACAGGTATAAACACCGGTACGACGAGTTTCGTATGGGAAACAGATGAAATGAGAATCAGCATAGCCATCAAAGAGATCGAGATCCAGAAAGGCTGGCCCCTGACGATAGGCCAAGTTGATTGAGCTTTCATATTTGGTCGTTGGCTCCATACCGGCTGCCAGGACCACAAGGTCAACATCAAGACTCAGATCCTCTCCAAGAAGGGTATCTTTAGCCGTAACCGTACATCCGTTTCCAGCCGCAACTACTCCCGTTACCGCCGCTTTAGTCATGAAAATTCCATCATCTTGTTGAACGCCCTTATAAAAGAGCTCCATATGCCCAGGAGTCCGCATGTGCTGATAGAGAATATAGGCCTTGGCATCAGCGTTATTTTCACGAACATACTTAGCCTGTTTCAAGGCCACCATGGAAGTGACAGAGTTACAATAAGGGAAGTCCTGATCGTTCTCCTCACCTCCCGGACTCATAACAAAGGCAACAGAATTAAGGCCAGCGAGCTGACCATCCTTTGCCATCTTTTCAAACTGGGCATTGGTAACAACCTTGTCGTTGACACCATATCCGAGATGGGTGTACGCGGAAACATCAGCAGGAACCCAGCCCGTGGCCAGGACTACAGCGCCAAATTTTTGGGCATCAGGATTCCCTTCAGCGTAAGGCTTAAGCCCGGCATTGGGATCTTCCATCTGGCCATTGTTTATAAGATCCTGCTCATCAACACCCACTTTAGCGGGTGCATCCCACTCAGATTTTAACCCGGCAGCCTTCAGCGTAGCCCCGAAATCACCAGGGGCGCCACCGATACGGGCAACCTCGGTATTGGTCTTCACTGTAATATTGGCATCCGCTTCAACTGCTGCCACCATCGCCCCAATGGAATTAGACTCAAGCTCGGCATAAGGCATTTTGGTTGGAAACTGCTTGGCCCAGCCAAGGGCCTTGCCACCCAATTTATCTGCTTTTTCAATAATGGTGACCTTGCTTCCGGCCTTGGATGCCTCCAAGGCCGCAGTCATACCGGCAATTCCACCACCCATCACCAGGATTTCCTTGTTCAGGGTCTCCATTTTGAATGGCTCTGGGAGTTCGGTCTTTTTGGCACGGGTACAGGCCATGCGTACATAATCACTGGCAGTCTCATTCATCCATTCCTGATGCACATCCTCTTTCCCTTCCGCTGCCGCACCAGCAGACCAAATCACCTGCTCACGCAGATTGGCCCGAATAATGATCTTGTCGTCGCCGAAATTAAACTCATTCTGCATGACCCGGGGAGAACAGGCACAAATCGTTGCCGTGTTAATCCCGTTTTCACTCATATCCTTTTCAATAAATGCCCGACCATCTGCTCCGCATAGGCCAAAAAAATCCTTGCAGTCTATGGACATCTCGCTGGTTACTACCTTCGTCAGAGCTTCAATATCAAGAGCCTCACCGATGCCGCAACCCGTACAAATATAGGCACAATACTTTTTATCCATTGATTACGACCTCCTGGAAACCTGAATTGCCTTTAAGGCAGCAGCAGTTGATG
>JANMTN010000233.1:0-2802 GCA_031390685.1 Desulfobulbaceae bacterium | reverse complement strand
AACTAACTAAAAACATTTGTAATCATTGTTGAAGGTTGGCCTTTTTCGGAGCTATAATGACGTTTTTAAGGTCAAAAACTCAAATATAGAGTCACGCAACCCATGGCCAAGGCGGGCTCAGAATGTGCCAGTATCTTAATCAAAGAGGGGGTATGACCAACATTCATACTCTTGAAGACATTGCCACCCTTTCTGAAACCATTGGTCTGGAGTGCAAGCTGGCAGCAGGGCGGGACGGTAAAGGACAGCTTCCTGTCGACTTCCGGCCGACATACAGCGCCTTTGCCAACAGCCGTGGCGGCATCATCCTGCTTGGCGTGCAGGAAAAACAGGGCCGTTTTTCTCTCCAGGGTGTGAACCAGCCTGAACGGATCATCACCGATCTCTTTAACACCGTCAATAATCCGCAGAAGGTCAGTGTTAATCTGCTCAGTGACCAGGATGTCTCCATCCTCACCATTGAGGGAAAAAGCCTCGTTACAATTACCGTACCTGCGGCCCACCGCAAACAGAAACCTGTTTATCTGAACGGCAACCCCTTTCAGGGTACCTATCGTCGTCTGCATGACGGTGACCGCCGTTGTGACGATGAAACAATCTATTGTCGGCAAATAGGAAAGTGAGGAGATCCCAGACCTGGTTACATATCTGTTTTCATGCAGATTGAATAAAAACAGCATATTCAGATCTGATTGCAAATATAATGAGTGCTCATGGCAAGAACGATGATCACTGAAGATCAACTTGAACAATTCGGCCTTGACTGGTTCCGTACCGGCGGCTATGACTCCGCCTTAGGCTCGGATATGAACTCGAATAGTGACGTCCAAGTTATCATCAAGGAGGCAGAATGATTAATGAAGGGCAGAACTGCGATTTAAAATCATTGCGCATTGTCACCGGCAAGTCTGCCGACTGGAACGAGCTGGCCAAGGATTGCGTCTGTTTTGCTAATGCCAAAGGCGGTAGAATTATCCTTGGTATTGAGGACGGCGAAGCGATACCTCCGGCAAGTCAGGTTGTTCCGTCTGGACTTGCGGAAAAAATCGTAAAACGTATTGGAGAGTTAACCGTCAACGTTACATTCTCCCCGGAATTGCATGTCAGCGAAAATGGAGGGGAATATCTTGTCCTGCAGGTGGCCAGGGCCTCAGCTCCGGCTTCGACTACGGATGGTAAATTTTATCTGCGCATTGCCGACGACTGCAAATCGCTCATCGGTAATGACATCCAGCGCCTGCTTGATGAACGGAGCGCCCAGCCCTGGGAGACTCTGACTACACTGCGGATCAGGCAGGACCGTGTTAATTCGGAAAAGCTCGCTTCCTTTGTTGCCGGAATAAGGGCATCTGACCGGGTTAAGGCATCTGTTAAAGAAAAAAGCGACCAGGAACTGTTGGAACATTATCTATTCACAATTGATGGTTTCTTGACAAATCTTGGCATCCTTTGTGTCGGTGGACAGCAAGATCGGGCAATGCTTGGCTCCTCGCCGGTTGTGCAGTTTTTGAAATATGATGAACGCAATCAGAAGGTCAATAAACTGGTTTGGGACGATTACAGTCTTTCCCCTATGGAGTTGATCGAGGCAGTATGGCAGGAAATTCCAGATTTTCGGGAACATTATGAACTGCCATCCGGTCTTTTCCGGACCTCATTGCCTGTTTATGATGAGGTGGTTGTCCGCGAACTTTTGGTCAATGCTCTTGTTCATCGTCCTTATACCCAGCGTGGCGATATATTTTTGAACCTCCGAGTTGATGCTCTTGAGGTGGTTAATCCGGGTTTGCTGCCGTTAGGCGTTACCCCTAAAAATATTCTTCACACAACGGTGCGGCGTAACGAACATCTGGCCAGGGTATTCCATGATCTTAAGCTCATGGAGCGAGAAGGAAGCGGATTTGACCGTATGTACGAAGTGCTTCTTTCCCAGGCTCGGCCCGTGCCTGAACTGCGGGAAGGCCCGGACCGGGTCGAAGTGATTGTCCATAAAAGGGTTCTGAAACCTGAAATCATCGATTTTATCTCAAAGGCAGATCAAATGTGGCAGCTTACTCAGCGAGAGCGTATCAGCCTTGGTTTGCTGGCCCAGCATGATAGTCTTACAGCTCGCGGCCTGGCTGAGCTGCTTGAACTTGATGAGGTTACGAGACTGCCAAGCTGGATGGGGCGATTGCAGAGATTGGGAGTGGTGAAGCAAAAAGGAAAAACTCAGGCGACCCGGTATTTTGTTGATCCGCAATTGTTGCGGAAGCTGGATTTCTCAAGTGTCACCACATTGAGTCTCATAGAACCACACAGGTTAAAGGCCCTTATTCTTGAAGACCTGCGGCGGTATCCCGGCTCAGCTATCAGTGATATTCATGCTCGTATTGCTCCGGAATTAGATCGGCACCGTGTTAAACATACATTGGAGTCTCTTTCGGATGATGGCTTGATTATTTTCACAGGTGAAAAGCGTTGGAGGAGGTATTCGGTTACCGGGGTGTGATTCTATCAAAAAAAAAATGGTTGAATGAAAGAAGTTATGCGATAGGAAATGTGTCGGTGTCAGGTTATGTTATTGAAATAATATAATTTGTTATCACAACTGCTATCAAATAATTTTTGTTACGGATAATGGGGTCGGAATATAACCACACAAAGGTGTTATCCAATGTCTGAGGTTTTGCATATACTCTTGTTCAAATTCACCTCCGATCCGACTCTTCCAGGAAGGCCGTAACTGAACTCGATCTTGTATCTCTGACATTGGATAACACCTTTGTGTGGTTATATTCCGACCCCATTATCCGTTCTCCC
>JANMTN010000187.1:0-27810 GCA_031390685.1 Desulfobulbaceae bacterium | reverse complement strand
GAACAGATCAGTTGCTGGCTCAAAATAAACACTTGCATCCGTCTCAGCCATGAATGAATTTATCAGTATATAAGGTAAGGGCTGATAGACAATCCGGTGGCACCCTCTATACCCACTTACGCTGCCGGAACACGCAGAAAGGAATATGGCTCAGGTTCAGCTCGTGGACAATTCCTGATAGGATCAGCATTGATAATCGTCCTGCAATCGTTGAGGCAAGAACCCGTATAGGTGACTGGGAGATTGATACTATTGTCGGGGCCAGACACAAACAGGCTATTGTCTCGATTGTAGACCGAAAAACTCGTTTCACCCTATTGCACAAGGTAGAGCGTAGGAGCTCTCAGAATGTCAGTGATGCCACCAAACAATTACTTGTTCCCTACAAGGATAAAGTGCTGACGATCACTGCTGACAATGGTAAAGAGTTTTCTTATAGCTATTTCCAGATCCCTTGATGCTGAGTTCTATTTTGCCCATGCTTACGCTTCTTGGGAAAGAGGGCTCAACGAAAATACAAACGGCCTTGTTCGACAATATTTTCCAAAGAAAAGCAGTTTTGCAACCATCACAGCTGAAGATATTGATCTGGTGCTGGAACGTTTAAAGAGTCGCCCAAGAAAATGTTTGGGCTTTATAAAACACCTAATGAATTGTTTTTCGAAACATAACCCGAGAGTTGCATTTGCACCTTGAATATAGGTAAGACGATGTTAGGGAAAATCAGATTAATACAGGGCCGTGCGTTCTTCAGCCTCCTCCTCCTGGTTTCGATCTATTCGCTTTCCAACTATTTAATTATTAAGCTGATTGTCTCCCCTCGCCATCTTCAAGTTGAACGTCACCTGGCGCAACAGGAAATGGAACATCTTACTTCAGCACTGCGGCGGGAAGAAGAGGCCTTGAGGGCCATCGTGCATGACTGGTCGGCCTGGGATGACACCTATGAATTTGTACAGAACGCAAACCCGGAATATATCACCTCCAATCTTTCAGATACCACATTTGCCAATATCGAGTTAAATCTGCTATATATCTATCGTCTCGATGGCTCGCTGGTATGGGGCCGACTGCTCAATCTTGAAACAAAAAAGGAAATGAACCTCCCTGAATACCCGCCGACCGGTCTGGACAGCGGCCATTTTTTATTGTGCCATCATAGAGAGAATAGTTCAAGCAGCGGAATCCTCAAAACAACTCATGGCCCACTATTGATCGCAGCACACCCCATCATTACCAGTAACAACACCGGGCCCATTATCGGAACGATGATAGTTGGTCGCTTGCTCACCAGGGAGTTAATGACAAAGTTAAAAAAACAGGACAATGTCAGCTGTCGGCTTTTTGATCTTGATGACCAAGATCCCCTTGCCAAAATTCCTGCCGATATATCTACACTTGGACCGGAGACACCCTTTGTCTTTTATGATACAGAAAACGAAATCACCGTCTACAGCCTCCTCCCCGATTATCGAGGGAAACCCCAGTGGCTCCTTGAGGTACAGGTTGATCGCCCGATCACCAAACAATCCAGAGAGATCCTGCACTATGTCTTGTTCTCAAACATAGGCATAGGCTTTATTACCCTCCTTCTCCTCCTCATCTTTTATAGAAATCAGATCAGGACTGCGACCTCGACATTCCGAGGTCTTATCGATCAAGCCTTACCGTTGCGAACAAAAACACAACCGGAAAGTCCTCTGTTGATAGATTTCAACACCGATGAATTTTCCAGATTAAGTGATGACCTCCGATCCATGATCGCCGACTTTGAACACACCAGCGAACACCAAAAAAACATCATTAATGAACATACAACATCACGTCGTCAACTGAATGTCCAGATGGTCAAAGAGATCAAGGAGAGGCTGCAGATAGAAGAAGACCTGCACCAGATCCGAAAGAATCTTGAAGAACAGGTCGAAAAACGAACCAGAGAGCTCCGGCAGACTAATATCGTATTGCAGGACGAAATCGTGATTCGTAAACAGAAGGAGGACGAACTGATAACCCACCGGAAGCGTCTTCGCGCCCTCTCATCGGAAATAATACAAATAGAAGACAAGGACCGACGCCAGCTTGCCGCTGGCCTCCACGACCAGGTCGGGCAGTCCCTTTCAGTTGTGAAGATGTATGTGGATGGACTCATTGCCTCCACATCGGACGATGGCAGTCAGGAGAAACTTCAGCTCGTAGCAAGCATTATTGAGCAGACAGTGCAGGATGTCCGCACGCTCACCTTTGAACTCAGTCCCCCCATTTTGTATGAGCTTGGTCTGAAGGCTGCGCTTGAATGGCTCGCTGAAGACTTTCAAAAAAAATACTCCCTCAAAATCAAGTCCGCATGTGATGAGTGCCCCAAATGCACCACTCCTGCCTTCCTGGCTCTTCTTTACCGCACAATTCGTGAACTACTAATCAATGTCGTCCGTCATGCCCATGCTGATACTGCCGAGGTAGAAGTTCGATGTACAGGCAAAGGTGTCCGTATGACCGTAAGGGATAATGGCTGCGGCATGAAAGATGGGGATCAGGAAAACGGGGGAAATACAAATGGAGGCTTTGGTCTGTTCAGCGTCCGTGAGCGGGTAATCAACATCGGTGGCACAGTGGTGATTGATTCGCAAAAAGGTCAAGGAACAACTATAATTATAACAATTCCCATTAAAGAGGCCTGCGCGGAATCCGGCAGTGAACGAATATGACACTAAAAATTGTTGTGGTTGATGACCATAAAATTGTAAGGGACGGACTCTGTTCGCTCATCGACGGACTCTCCGGTTACACCATCGTCGGCCGGGCGGAAAACGGCAGGCAGGCTATTGAGGTGGCACGCCGGGAAAAACCTGATATCATTATCATGGATGTCAGCATGCCGGAGATGAACGGTATTGATGCCACCAGTGCGATCATGGAAGAGACGCCCTTTTGTAAGATTGTTGTCCTGTCCATGCATTCGGATAAACGCTTCATTACCGGTGCTCTCCAGGCGGGAGCCTCCGGCTTCCTTCTCAAGGAGTGCGCCTTCCAGGAACTCCACCAGGCCCTTGATGCAGTTCGTAGCGGGCAGACCTATCTCAGCCCCAAAATTGCCGGTACGGTTGTCCACGATTACCGACGTCGCCTGCTCTCCGAGGTCAAGGAAGAAAATCTCACAACCAAAGAACGTGAAGTGCTGCAGCTGATTGCCGAGGGCCGTTCGACCAAAGAAATTGCCGACAAACTCTTTATCAGCGTCAAGGCCATTGAGGGACGGCGAGGGCGGCTCATGGAAAAACTGCAGATTAACTCCGTGGCCGGACTTGTCAAATATGCCATCCGGGAAGGGCTGACAGAGCTGTAACCCCGATAGTGTCGCCCGCAGGGTACCCTTAAAAGATAAACGGTATGCAATCAAACAGGCAGGCGGAGACTCCTCGAACTATTGAATTTTGTATATTTTCTTGTCGTTCTGCACTTCGAAATTGCCTGGTCGGTTTTCGACCTTCTCCTGTAAAGAAAATAATGGATCCTCAAAAAATGATATTGACGTTCTTGTGCTAAGCCGTCGTTCAACAATAACTACTACAATTCAATGTCATTAAACGGCATAAGGGGCTGTAAAGAAACGGATAAAAGTATGTGTTATTTCTTAACGGCCCCTAATCTCCTACTGCATCAAAAAAAAACGACCTTAGCTCCCATTCATCTCTCCCCCCATCAGCACACCATTTAAAAACGACAACAAGGTATTTCGAGGCCTACAAGTAGGGAAAACCCCCTTTTCAAGTATCCTGCATGGTGATACCATCAAATAATTCTAAAAATACTCCCCCCTGCAGGATGATAACCACATTGATTAAAAAGGGAAATTGACTCAGGAGGACAATGAAAAAAACAGCATGTATCTCTTTATTTCTCCTCTCCGCCAGCAGCATAACACTGGCAAATAACGCCAGCCGACAGGATCTGCCTTTCATCAACCCCGACGTGACAACAGCAACCAATATCCACTTCAACGAGCGCTACTGCACCGAGTGTCATCTTAACCGACCAAGCAGGGGTGATGGTGCTCAGCTGAGATATGAAAACTATACCCAGGCCTGCAGGTGTCATGGATATACTCCCGATACTTACACCCATCCTGTTGACATACCACTCTCCGCGGAGAAAAAGGCCACTATCCCGGCAGAGTTTCCTCTCACAGACGACAAAATCACCTG
Organism: Desulfobulbaceae bacterium; assembly: GCA_031390685.1. Lineage (GTDB taxonomy): Bacteria > Desulfobacterota > Desulfobulbia > Desulfobulbales > Desulfocapsaceae > UBA2270. The sequence continues at coordinate 23,608 of JANMTN010000187.1, read as the reverse complement.
TGACACCTGCCACAACATGACGCTGCAATGCGAACCGAAATACGAACTCAAACGCCACAATAAGGCATTTTTACGAACGGACCCTTCCCTGGGCCGGACCTTCCTCTGTTTCCAATGCCACCAGGAAAAGCAGTACAAGATGTTTGACCCCCACAAACAGCTGGACGCCTCGGGAGCGATAAACCCGGAGTCATGCCTCTATTGCCACGAAACCAAGCCGGACGAGCAACACGCTACCCTGGAATCGCGGAAAAACGGAGAAGATACTGTCCATCTTGTCGGTGATCTTGAAGTGCTCTGCCTGCGATGTCACAATAACAAAGCCGGAAATCACCCCCTCAACAAAAACCATCTCATCAAACCATCGGAAAAGGTTGCCTCCAGAATGTTCTGGTCCGAGAGAAATCTCTGGATCGTACTGCCGCTGAACGACGAGGGAAAAATTACCTGTATTACTTGCCACAACCCCCATGAACGGGGGGTTATCCCCACTGAAAAAGCAGCATCTGCCGGTGCAAGCGACAAGGGCCGGCTGAGAAAATCATGGGGAGGGGGCAGTATCTGTGTGGTATGCCATAATATATAAAAAGTGAACAATCCCTTCGCACCACTGCGAAACCCATACAGTACAGTTGGTTACAGAATGTAGTGCATCCTAATAAACTGTTACGAAAAAAGGAGAGTAGATGAGCTTGAAGTCACGTTTCGGACCATTTGGTCACATTGGTATCCTGGTACTCCTTACCATCTACTTCATGCCCTCAAGTGTGTTTGGGGCAGATGCAGGCAACTGTCTTGTATGTCACAAGTTTCCAGGATTAAGCAGGGTTGACGAGAATGGAGAGATGCGGCTTCTCTATGTCAATGAGGAAATTCACAACAAGGGCGTCCATGGCAATGTCAAATGTGAGGGGTGTCATACAGATATAACCAAAATCCCCCATGACCCCGCCAAGCCGGTTGATTGCCTCGTGCTTTGCCATATCATAGAACCGACTTCGGAGCAGAAGTTCTCCCACAAGAGTGTTGCAACATCTTTAGAAGACAGTGTCCATAGCAAAAAGGACAAGGACGGCAAGGAAAAACCATTCAGCGAGGATATGCCCACCTGCAAGGACTGTCATGACGACCCAATGTTCAGGCCCTTGGCATTTGTTAAAAAAGTCAGACCCGGTGTCGCCGAGGATGCTCTGGGGCGCTGTCGTGTCTGTCATACCAAAGAAGCATTTATCGACAAGTTTTACAATCACATCACCACCAGGCTGCACAAGAGCAGAAGCCCCCTTAATATTGCAGAAGCGTGCGCTCGCTGCCATGACGACGCGAAACTGGTCGCCAGGCACAATCTTTCAACCACGGCGGCAGGTTCCTATGGACAGACCTTTCACGGTAAGGCCGCCAACCTTCTCGACGAATCGGTTCCAGATTGCCTGGACTGTCATGTGCCCAAGGGAAAATCCGTACACCAGATGTATAAAAACAAGGATCCCCGCGCGACTACCCATAAAGAAAACAGGGGACAAATCTGCAACTCCGTGGACTGTCATCCAGGGGCCTCCAAAAAATTTGCTAATTACCAGGTTCATCCCGAATTTGACAAGGAAAAAAACCCGATCATATATTGGTTTACCACATTTTTCATCATTCTCACCGGCGGCACCCTGCTGCCTCTGATGGCGATCCTGTTTCTGGACCTGCTTCGCCGCCTGTTTCCCAATGCATCCTTTAGACGGAGGAAAGAGAAACAATGAAACGATATCCAACCATAAAAATTAAAGACGGAAAGAAATATTTTTTCAGATTCGACCTGGACCAAAGGATCCAGCACATCATCCTGGCGGCAACGGTCATTATTCTGGTGCTGACAGGGATGCCTTTCAAGTTCAGCGATGCAAGCTGGGCCCCGTATCTCAATACTTTCTTCGGTGGAAGCAAGGTGGCGCCGATGATACACAAAGTGACCGGAGCCATCATGCTCATCCTTTTTGCTTACCACGTCATCCGTGTAGTCAGCCAAATTCTGAGCAAACAGATTTTTCCCCTCAAGAAAGAGGGAAAGATGAGTATTGGCCGAGTCACGACGATACTGATCAAGCAACCCATGATCCCCAACCTGAAGGACGCCAAGGACATCATCGGGCTGATGAAATATCTCCTCTATTTTACCACTGCACGACCTGATGGAGATGAGTTCACCTGGAAGGAAAAATTTGATTACTGGGCACCGTTCTGGGGTATCTTTATCATCGGTCTTACGGGACTCATTATCTGGAACAAGGTGCTTGCCACCCAGATCATACCAGGCGAGATCATCAACCTCTGCCTGATCGCCCACAGCGACGAGGCGCTGTTAGCCGCCCTCTTTCTTTTCATATGGCACTGGTACAATGTCCATTTTTCCACATCCGTCTTCCCCATGGGCACGGTCTTTTTGACTGGTTACCTCTCAGAGGAATTGATGGTGGAAGAACACTATGAACATTATGTGAGGGTAATGACAAAAGAGGGGCTGGCGCATGAAATTCTCCCTCCCCACGGTGGTCACAAGCCATTCTGTGATAAACCGTTGCCTGACGAACCTGATAGTCCGTCAACCACTACAGCCGCCGAACAGCCCGGCGATACCATGCAGCAGGGAGGACTCAGTTCATGAAATGCTTTCTTACCAAGCTTTACATCCTCGCCTTTATGGGGCTGGTCGTTTTTTTCGGCGTGCTCATCTGGAAATTGACCTTTGCCCATCTTATCCATGAATACCATGCCAGAAAAGGCCATGTCTCCATTGAGCATGCCGAAGAAGCAGACAAAAAAGATATAGGAAAACAGACATTTGAAACGATGATCCTTGAAAGCGAGGATCGGGTGAAACACTACCTCGGCTATCGAGTACTCGAAGAGCAGCGAATAAAGGGCCATTTCCACCATATCGGTTTTGATATAGGCCCGGACAACAGGTCCTATTGCCGATCCTGTCACGGTGACATGCCGCACGACAAAGTCAAGGATTTTCGTGCTTTTTTGAATATGCATGCCTTCTTTATCGCCTGCCAGACCTGCCATGTCAAACTCGAAGAAGGTGAAAAGACCAACGTCTACAAATGGTATGACCGCAAAACCGGAGATATTGTTGACAGCCCGGTTAATGGGGCTCTGCCAGGGACCTATAACGCAAAAATCATCCCCTTTGTTCGTGAGAACGGCCAACTCGTCCGCATCGATAGCGAAGACAAAATACAATTCGCCAGTGATTACAAAATGAATGAAAAGGTCCTGAGCGAAGGCCAAAAATCCAAGGCAAAGAAACTTATCCATAGAATCATCAGCAAAGTCCCGGTGACCTGTGAAAGTTGTCATACAAACAACAACCCAATCCTCCCCCTTGCTGAGCTTGGCTATTCCAAGACGCGGATTGACTCCATCACCAGTACAGAGGTGGTGGGAATGATAAAAAAATATACCGAATTCCATATGCCGAAGATGTTGAACCCCGGCGAGAAACCGGCCACGCCGCCACAGCAGCCACCAGTACCATTAGCACCAGTACCACTACTATCACCACTATCACCAGCATCAGCAGTGCCGCCAGCACAGCGCTAACAGCCTGGAACAAGGGAGAAAAGATATTATGTTTGGATGGTGTACAATCATCCCGGGGTGCGGATGGCAGCGGAGCATATCCTCCGTTGCCATCTGCATCTGGCTTGTTTTTTGTGTTTCGACAGCCCATGGAGTCGAACTGACCATGGCGAAACACCTCTTTGATATCAAGGATACCCTGAACCAGCCAAGTGATGTGGCCGTGGCCAAGAATGGGACCATCTATGTGGTTGACGGTGTCAATGGTAGAATCCAGGCATTTTCTCCATCGGGAAGCTATCTCTTCACCATTGGCCGCCCCGGAACCAGGCCCGGTGAATTTGCCTTTCCCCTGGGGATGGATATTGACGAATCAGGCCGGGTTTATGTCGCTGATTCCAGAAACCAGAGGATCCAGATATTCACCGCCAAGGGCGATTTTATCTCTGAGATCCCGGTTCCTGACGATAACGGTAAAAAGGCAGACCCGACGGATGTGGCCGTGGATAATTCCGGCCAGTGGTTTTTTGTGGCAGACAACAATAATCACCGTATTCTCAAATTTGATATTGGTTCAAAAAAGCTTATCAACAGCTATGGAAAACCCGGGTCTGAAAAGAGGGAATTCCGTTATCCCTTTCTCATGCATCTGCATCATAACAAAGACCTCTACATCGTCGATGTGATCAACACCAGGGTCCAGGTGGTGAACACAGAGGGCAAGTTTGTTACCTTTGTCGGGGGCTGGGGCGTGGAAAAAGGACAATTTTTCAGGCCTAAAGGAGTCACTGTTGATAAAAACGGCCTCGCCTATGTCAGCGACAGTTACATGGGAGTGGTTCAGCTCTTTAATATCACAGGGGCATTTCATTCTGTCCTTGGTGACCCTGTAAACGGTGGGGTGAGAAAATTCACTACCCCTGTGGGTCTCTTTGTTGACGACTCAATGCGCCTCTATGTGGTGGAAATGCTTCCAGGGCGGGTCAGTGTCTTCCGCCTGGACAATGCGCAATGAACAGTGCCTCGCCAAACAAACAGCTTGCCATGAACAGATCCTCGGCCTGCACCCTTTTTCTCCTTTTCAGCACCATACTCTTATACCATACGTCCTCTCTCGCCAATCAGGCTCCCCGCAACCCGAACTCGGCCAAGGAGTGTGCGATCTGTCACTATCGATGGATCGACACCTTTTTCATCGATGGCAAGGGAACAGACCTGGTCCCCTATGAGGAGACAACAAAGGCGGTTGCCGAACCAGAAATGTGTTTTTCCTGTCATGACGGCAGTGTGGCTGACTCCAGGGGAAAGGTCTACAATGACCATCGTCATCCCATCAACAAACCGCCGCCCCCGGGTATGGAAATCCCGGCCATCTTCCCCCTGGATGACAAGGGGAACATGCAGTGTTTCACCTGCCATACCGCCCACGGCGTATCCAGCGAGATGGGGATAGAAAGGGCGGTCTTTGTCCGCACCCCAAATAATAACTCTTCCATGTGTATAATGTGCCATAAGGGTAAGGAAGGCGGCCCTGCTGCCGGCAACCATCCCCTCGGCACAATAAAACGTCCAGTCCCCGAAAAAATGCTCAGCCGGGGCAGTGTCGCGGGATCTGACAAGAATCAACTCATCTGCCAGACCTGTCATACGGTCCATGGTTCACCGTATGACAATTTCCTCGTGGACAACAACCGCGATTCGGCCCAGCTCTGTCTTGACTGTCATGAAGAGAAGGGTGGTCTGCTGAACACCGGGCATGACCTGCGGCGCACAGCAGTAAATTCTAAAAACAGCAAGGGCCAGACCCCGGAAAAGTCAGGAATATGCGGCGCCTGTCACCTGGTGCACGGGGCAGAGAAAGTGGCACTCTGGGCAAGAAAGCTTCCTGCCAAGAGTGAAATAAGAACCCAGGACCTCTGTGTAAGTTGTCATAACAGTCAGGGCCTGGCCCCTGAAAAACTCCTCAAGGGATACTCACATCCCGTCAATATCTCACTCAAAGACAAGGGGATGAATCCTGACTTGCCAGTCTATGATCTCAAGGGAAAGCGGGTCCCACTCAAATCAAAAGAGGCACTCTTCACCTGCCCCACCTGCCATGACCCGCACCAGGGCGGAACAGCTAGTCAGGCGAAGATGACGCCTCCTCGTTCCAGTTTTCTTCGCGTAGTGGATGGTCAGCCGGAGAAGCTGTGCAGGCAGTGCCATGTTCAACAGGCCCGCATTGTCGGAAGCGATCATGACCTGCGGGGTACGGGACCCGCAACAAAAAATGAGAAGGGCCAATCGCCTATAGAGTCTGACGTGTGCGGTGTCTGCCATCTGGTGCACGGAGCGCAGACAGAGAAGTTGTGGGCCAGAAATGTCCCTGAAAAGAGCACTTTCCCGGCCCAGGATCTCTGTCTTACCTGTCACAAGAGCACAGGGGAGGCCGGTAAAAAGGTGATCGGGGATCATTCCCATCCCGTTGATATTGATCCTGCCCAAAAGGGAAGCAGGACCAAGCTTCCTCTCTATGATAAGCAGGGAAAACGTGCCGACAACGGAGTGATCGCCTGCCTCACCTGCCACGATCCCCATCAATGGAACCCGGAAAAGCCAGGAGATCATGGCGGCAACAATCCGGAAGGCAACGCCGGAAACAGCTTTCTCCGTCTTGAGGTGGCACCAAGGCCCATCTTGTGTGGAAATTGCCATGGGACAAAGGCATATGTGGAAAAGACCGATCACGATCTCACCGTAACCGCTCCGACGGCAAAAAACATCCTGGGCCAGACGCCGGCAGAGTCGGGAGTCTGTGGGGCCTGTCATATCATCCATAATGGAAAAAACAAGATACGGCTCTGGGGTCGTGACTACGGCATCGGTAAAGGTGTCATGGACAGGATGTGTAACAGCTGCCACAGTGAGGCAGGGTCAGGGAGCAGCAAGGTGCCCAAGGTATCCACTCACCCGGAAAAACAACTGATTGCCAATCCGGGAAGAAACATCAAAGGTAAGGAAAACTACTTTCCCCTGTTTGACAAGGCTACAGGGGCCTCAAAAACTGTTGGCGATATTGCCTGCGCCTCATGCCATGATGTCCATCAATGGGAACCGAAACAACCATTACCGGGCACCGGCAATAATCTCGAAGGCAATGCCACCAACAGCTTTTTACGGATGCAGACCTACAACATGATATGCAAGGATTGTCACGGCCTCGATTCACTGTTCCGCTTTAAATATTACCATGACAGTAAAAAAAGAAAACCTATGCCTGTACCCTGATATAGGTAGGAACAGTTTTTGGCTTTACAGAGAAAAAGCGAGAGGCAGCACTGTAAATAGCTACGAGACAGGACTGCAGTTTTTCTTAACCGTCTCGTAGGCGTCCCTTTAAACGGTCAGGACGGGTATGCATTTTGACAAAAAATAGAGGGTTTTAGCACCTCAGAAACAGGGAAAACCCTCTTTTTTGTTTAGGAAGGCTACAGTAATATTAGATATAAGAATTGCAGGGGGATAGTAAGGTCCTGTTACGGTTTGCCTGTGATTTTTTTATTTGTCTGCGATCACCCTTTGTAATTGTGATTCCAAAGGGTGATCGCAGACAAGGAGCATGGCTTCGTTGCAAATCTGATTGCGTGACAGAGGTACATGGAGAATGGAGATTTATGGACGTATTATTAAGAATAAATTCTTATCTCATCTGTTCGACTTTGCTGGAGAACTGAGGAGATGATCGTTACTTCCAGCTATTGGAAGTATTTTATAATTTTAAAGGAAAGGAGAGGGAAAATGAAAAAAAAGCTACTGGTTGCATCATTGGTATTGATTGGAGGCCTGGGGGTATGTTCTATCGCCTCTGCAGCACTCAATGGATCTAAACATGATTTTACTACAATGTCTGGGTCTGGCGGTCAGATCTGCCTGCCCTGCCATGCGCCGCATAATAATAAAAACGCTGCGGGCGAACTCCTCTGGAATCACAACCCGACTGTCGCCACCTTTATTCTGTACGGCAGTCCTAGTATGCAAGGCGTTCCGGGTCAACCCAGTCCTGTATCCAAATTCTGTCTTTCCTGTCACGACGGCACTCTAGCACCTGACGCCTATGGCACTCATATACCAGTATCCACTCCGCTCTCTGGCAATGCCCTTATCGGTACCAATTTGAGCAACGATCATCCTGTTTCGTTCCTCTATGATGGAGCCCTTGCCACTGCTGATGGCGGCGGCCTTAAAACCCCCGTTAGCGCCAGTCTGGTTGTAACTGGCATTCCGTTATTTGCAGGCAAAATGGAATGCGCAACCTGTCATGATGTCCATAACAAACATGCCACTGCTCTAGGGACAGGACTGCTCAATAGCACTAATGCCGCATCGGCCCTTTGCCTTAAATGCCACAATAAATAAGAGCACGGTCAGATTCACTCCCCTGCCGACCCATACATACTGTAAGACATTGATACTGTATGGGTCGGTTTTTTTGTGAATAACCGATAATATTCCAGCAATGATTTTTCATCTACTGTATCGGTGCAAGCGGCCAGCCACTGTGGCATCCCCTGCCTGTGACTTATTTTTGAAACGGTAGCCGCCTCGCAGATGAAATTTTTTGTATATTTATTTTTTATTACAGAACCATCAAAGACTACTATGCAGAGAACTCAACTCTTTATCTTCAGACAGGGGTTTTACACACTACTCTGTCTTTTCATTCTCACCGCTTGCGCTCAGCACGTTGAAGAAAAGGCGCCGGTAACCTTTTACCCCAACCCACCGGAACAACCCAGACTGCAGTTTCTCACCGCCATCTCGTCGGAAGAGGATATGGGAGTCGTTAAAAGTGATAAATTTGATACTTTTCTGTCGGGACCGAAGGAATATTTTTCGACCATAGGGCGGCCCTACGCCGTCAGCTCATCACCTGGGAAAATCTATATTACAGACAGAGAGACCAACAAGATAGCCATTATTGATCTGGCGGCAAACAGCTTCAAAAAGCTGGATGACAAAGGCCATGGCGCTCTCGGAACCCCTGCGGGCATCTGGGTCAGCCCGGACGATGTTAAATATGTTGCCGACACGAAACGACAACAGATTGTTGTCTTTGATGCCAAAAATGAATTTGTCCGAGCCTACGGCAATAAAGAATTATTTGAGAAACCTGTCGATGTCGCCGTTCACGGCAACCGCATTTTTGTCTGCGACCTGTCCAAAAATCAGATCGTCGTGCTCGACAAAGATTCCGGTAAAACAGTGCTCCTGATTGGCAAGGGCGGTTCGGCAAAAGGAGAACTCAATAAACCTAGCCATATCACCGTTGATAACCAAGGCAACCTCTTTGTCACGGATGCCTTTAATTTCAGGATACAGCAATTTGATCCCAAGGGAAATTTCGTTAGAGTTTTCGGTTTTCACGGTGACCAGTTAGGCGGTATGGCCAGGCCCAAGGGGCTGGATATTGACAGGGAAGGATATCTCTATAGCGTCGATGCCGCCTCTGAATATATTCAGATCTTCAACGACAAAGCCCAACTGCTTTTATTTTTAGGTGGTCCTGGAGTCGGTCCCGGGAATTTGTATCTGCCGGTAGGGCTACACATTGATTATGACAACGTCAAGTTTTTCAATAAATATGCCGACAAAGATTTTAAGCTGAAATATATCCTCTATGTCTGCAATCTGAGTGGCCCCCATAAAATCAATGTCTACGGCTTTGGCGACTGGACAGGTAAATAATCCTCCTCCAAAAGCTTGCTTTATTGAGAGACAACAAGGTTTATACAAATGATCAGGATGTCCGCTCACGTCATTATGATGCTTTTTCTGACGGCCATCCTGACAGGATGTGAGCCGCAGGCACGGCACCAGGTACTCACCTTTTTCTTTACCGGCGTCCCCCCTCTTGATGAAACAGGATCGATTGCCAAAGAAGAAGAGCAGCCCCCCACAATCAAGGTTCTCAAAAAAACAGCCCCGGAAGCTCCCAAACCCCTTTTTTCGCACCCGGTTTGGGCGGCAGGCACCTGTACTCCCTGTCATGACAGCATAGGCTCATTCAACACTCCCGGCGTCACAAGATCACCGGAAACTGTTTTCAATTCAGGCGGCGGTATGCCTGGCAAATTGACCCTTCCCAAAAACGAGATCTGCACGCAATGCCATAAAGATAAAACTCCCAAACGAGTCATGACCGACAATCTGTGGCTGCACAACACCACGGCAAAGGGTGACTGTCTGGCATGTCACGATCCGCATCAGAGCTATAACGAAAAAACCCTGCGTCAAGCACCGTCCATACTCTGCCTTCCCTGTCACAAAGAGGGTCCATTTCTGACAACGCCCGCGCATCAAAAAGGGGAAGAATGTCTTTCCTGTCACAATCCGCATATGGGCCTTGACAAAAATCTGCTGACAAAAGAATATAAAGAGATTAAGACCCCTGTAAAACTATCCCCGGAATAGCAGGAACCCGGAAGGTAAAGCTGTTTAGAGACCATTAAAAAAAACAGCACCTACTTTGTATCCATTTTCTTTACGACCCCTTGATGCCCTTAATACCATTGAATCGTAGTCGTTATTTTCAAACGACGGCTTATCTGAAAAATATTTTTGACAACGACTTTAAACAGCAAAAATGCTCATCTCTATTCATTGTCATACCTGGATGAAACACTTTTGCTTCAATATATTGCCGTTTTCCCTGCTTGCCTTTGGTGCACTGTTTATTTTTTTTGCCGGTCCAGTACTCATCCACGCTGAAGAAACAAATTCAGGATCAGTTGAGCCTGTTCCTGAGAGAAGCGGCAGTATAAACAGAGAAAAATTAAGCATAGAAAAAAGTTCAGAACCCATCGATTCTGCTGTCCAGGAGCCATCTCCGATCAAGGCGCTGTTGCAGAGATGGCTGACAAAACAGCCTGAAAACAGCAAACAAAAACAATATTATTTTATAAAACGGCCGAGTTTAGGTGGAAAACTCACTTACGAATTCAAAGATGACTCCCAAACACACAACGGTATTACGACTACAGACACCAGCCACAAATTTAAAGAACAAATAAGCATCCAGACAGCAGGATGGGTCTATAATCCTGCACTTATGAGATATTCGCTGATAATTGAGCCGGAATTGATCCAGTCACAAGAGGAAACGATTCAAGGGGAAACGATTAGAAGCAGTTCCTTTGCACCGGATTATTCCATGACAGCGACCTTTCTGGAGGCTAAGCCCTATACACTTAACATTTTTGGCAATCGTCAGCAGATATCTGAATGGACTTCCTTCTCAGGTAACAGCGAGTCCATTTCCAACTCCTATGGCGCCATTGAACAACTCAAATACACGACCCTGCCCACCTCGTTTGGGTATACCCATACCGAGACCGAGCAGATCGGTTTCTATACTTCAAGTGATATTCATGACGACTTCAACCTGTCATCCGAACATCAGTCCGCAAAAAGCAACACCCGCCTCACCTCCACCTACAGTGATGACCAGAGAAACAGCGAGAATCTCACGAGCCAGATAAAAACCTTTAATAATAATCTATTTAACAATTATCGCACTGATAACAAGAAAGTCACCTTGGATTCAGCCATGAATTACAGCTCTCAGGAATCAAGCTGGTATGATTCGCAAAACATTAATTTCAGAGAATACCTGGGCTGGAGCCATAATCCCAATTTGCAGTCAAACTATTCAACGTCCCATACCCGGCAGAAATCGGGTGATTTCAGTTCCGACATGACAACGCTTGATGCCGGGTTGACACACCTGCTTTATGAAAATCTGACCACCAATGTCGGCAGCAGGGCAAGTCAGAACACTTACTCCGACGGAAAAGAGACCGCAGGTGAGGGCTTTCTCAACTTTTCCTACAGGCGTCCCCTTTCCTGGACTACGCTGGGTTTGAATAGTGGCTGGGACTATCTCTACACTGACCGCAGCGGATTCACTTCAAATGAGGCCCTGGTGACAAATGAGACGCACATCCTGAACCTCACTAAAGAAATTTATCTGAATCATTACAGTGTCAACCTTGATTCCATTATTATCACCAACAATGCCGGGAGCATCGTCTATATTGAAAACATTGACTACACAGTTGAGAAAATTAACGGTTATGTCCGGATACGCCGTGTACCTTTCGGTTCGATAACAGATGGACAAATCGTTGCAGTCGCCTACCGTTACCAGCGAGATTCGGCATATAACGACACCTTGCTTACCGAAAATTACGGATTCAATTTCGATCTCTGGCATGACTGGCGTTTTTCCTATAATCTCACCCGTATAACGCAGAACATCCTCTCTGGTGAGACGCCGCAGAACCTGGTCGACGACACCATTCAACGGACTGATCTCCGCTATGATATCGGTTGGTCCAGTGCCTCTCTCAGTTACGAGGACAACAACCGCCTATCCGCTCCAGCCTATACCCAGAGCGAAATGCGAGAATCGCTGTACTACAGGCCACAGTTGCCCTTTTATATATCACTGTCTGGATATCTCGGCCAGACCGACTATAAAGATCGTGACGAGACCAAGGAATATTATGGCGGAGTCACCACCTTTGACTGGATGCTGAGAAGATGGTGCAACTTTCGTCTTGAGGGTTTTTACGACAAGACCAGTGGAGATTTTGATGAAATCGAAAATACTGGACTCAAGGTCGGCCTTGAGTTCCGCTACCGCATCTGGACGGCACGCCTCAGCTATGAGTCCACCGACCAAAACTACATAAGGATCGACTCCCAGCGAACAGAAAAACTGGCTCGGCTGGAATTCATCCGCGCGATGTGGTAGACTCACTCTATGATAAAGCGATTAGTAAAAAAAATGGAAACCAGTCAGTCCCCTCTCAAGGCCGCCCTCACCACCTTGTTGTTCGCCCTTTTTTTCGGGCTTTACGGCTGTATGTCCCCGGCCCTCGAACCAGTTCCACCACCGGTTGACCTGGTGTGGCCCACCGGTGGAGAAAAGCCAAGGATCCGTTTTATCAACAGCGTCTCCAGGCCGGAAGATTTTCAGATCACCCCAGGTGTCTTGATGCGCTTCTGGAATTATGTTGTCGGCAAGGAAGATGATACCCTTGTCGCCCCCTATGGAGTGACGGTGGATAGCGGCGGCAGGATGTATGTCGTGGACACCTTTCAGCGAAGGGTCCAGCTCTATGATACATCAGCCGGCAAATTTTCCGCTTTCCCCGCTGACGACCATCCCATGACCTCCCCCATCGGCATTGTCGTTGATAATGACGGACGGATCTATATCACCGAATCCCAGGATGGCATTATCAAGGTCTTTAACGGCGCAAACGACACCTCTCCCCTCACAATTGGCAAGGATCTCCTGCAACGCCCCACCGGGATAGCTATCAATCAAATCAACAATGAACTGCTCGTGGTAGATACGAAACTGGCCCAGATTTTCAGCTTTGATCTCCACAACCTCAAGCTGAAGGGATCGTTTGGCGCCATTGGCGTAGAAACGGGACAATTTAACAACCCCACCAATATAGCTGTTACCAGGGACGGAAACATACTGATTACCGATGCCCTCAATTTCAGAATTCAGATTTTTTCTGCTCAGGGAGCATTTCAGAAGACATTTGGCAGCGCCGGGAACAGTCCCGGTTATTTTTCCCGGCCCCGAGGTATCGCCAGCGACAGTGACGGCAATATTTATGTGGTTGACGCCCTTTTTGACAATATCCAGATTTTTGATAAAACAGGCCGACTGCTGATGGATTTTGGCAGACCAGGCCAGAAAGACGGAGAATTCTGGATGCCGGCCGGCATATGGATTGACAAGAATGACAAAATCTATGTGGCTGATTTGTATAACAAGCGTATTCAAATCTTTCAGTATCTCAAAGAGGATGGGGCGTTGCCATGAATAAAACAGCAAACACCTTTATATTGATTACAGTAACGCTGCTTGGTCATGGAGCAATCGCCCATGGGGCCAGTATTCTTACCAGCAAGCATAATCTTTCCACCAGCGGGCTGGGTGCCATCAAAGCGTCAGGAGAAAGCCAGGTGTGCATCTTCTGCCATACCCCCCACAATGCCCGTCAGGATATTCCCTACCTGTGGAATCGCTCGGCCCAAACGACCAATTACACGCCCTATAACAGCTCTACCATGTTTCCCACGATTGTTGGACAGCCCACCGGTGCCTCAAAACTCTGTCTGAGCTGCCACGACGGGACCATCGCTCTGGGAGCAGTCCTTTCTGAGCCGACACCTATATCATTTATTGGAGCCAATATCCTGAGCGGCCGAAGCACCTCTCTTGCGACAGACCTGTCCAACGACCATCCCGTTTCCTTTAACTATCAAAGCAGCATCACATCGGGCAACACTGAACTTGTCGCTGCCTCGACATTGATAGGCTCTCCGGTACAATTTGACAGCACCGGTCAACTCCAGTGCACGGCCTGTCATGATCCCCATGACGATGCCTTTGGGAAATTTTTGGTGATGTCCAATCAAGGTTCAGCGCTCTGCATCAAGTGTCATACCAAAAGCGGCTGGGCTGGCAGCACCCATGCCACATCTATCCTTAAATATAGCGGCACAGGCGTTAATCCACTGCCAAACGCCACCACCACCGTGGCCGAAAACGCCTGTGGCAACTGCCATCGGCCCCACACTGCGGGCAGACATCAACGGCTGCTAAAACAGGTCAAGGAAGAGGATAACTGCCTTGCCTGCCATAGTGGTCAGGTTGCAACCCAGAGCAATATTGCAAGCGAACTGGCTAAAATTTATCGCCATCCCGTAGGCACTACGACTGGTGCGCATGACGCCGCCGAGGATTTCAAAGCATCTGGAGGAGTGACCAAACACGTGGAGTGCGAAGACTGTCACAACCCTCACCAGGTGAAGAATACCACAGCGGTCGCACCCTTGGTGTCCGGAAGAAACACTGGTGTACAAGGGATTACTGCTGCCGGATTGAAAACAACGAATGCCTCAAACCTCTATGAGATCTGTTTCAAATGTCATGCCGATGCCCCCAACAATGTAATAACAACTGCTGAAATCACCCGTAAGTTCCCCCAGGTTAACACCAGACTAGAATTTTTGCCCGGCAATCCCTCATCTCATCGGGTAGAGCCAGGAGGCTCGAGCGGGGCTGCTGTACCGAGCCTCCTGACGCCCTATACCAACACCAGTATCCTCTACTGCACCGACTGCCATGGATCTGAGACCGCTCCTCCTACCGGAGCAAAGGGGCCGCACGGTTCACGCAACAAACACCTGCTCGTGGCAAACTATACTACTGCTGACGGGCCTGAAAGTCCCTCCGCCTATGCCCTCTGCTACAAATGTCATAACCGAAATAACTTCATCAATCAGGCTAAGTTACATTGGGTACATGTCGTCGATGGTAAAGGAACAGGAACAGCAGAAACATCGTGCGCGACCTGCCATGACCCCCATAGCTCCTCTGGCTACAACAGGTTGATTAACTTTAATACAGGCGTTGTCCAACCCTTGAATGGAGTGATCGCCTATTCCGGTGGTGCTGGAACATCACCTCAGTGCACCCTTCTCTGTCACGGGGAATCTCATAATAATCTTGGTCGGAATGATTCTCGTAAGTGGTAGGAAGATGAGCAAGGGGACTCATTGATAGTGAGAAATGCAGCAGTGCTGCTTGTTCATCTTGCAACATAGATAACAAAGTGTGCCTCTAAGGGACAGAACAGTGACGACTTCACGACAAACAGGATAGAGAAAACGTTGGACACAAGAAAAGAAAAGAAAAAACACTCATTATTAACATTGCTCAAGATATGCCCCTTCATCTGTATTGCAAGCTTCTTTGCACTGGACGCCTATGCGGCAAAAGATAAATCCGGCAACGTGTCGATAAAGGCCGGGCAGTCATGTGTAACCTCCGACTGCCACCCTGCCATGGGAAAAGATAAATTTGTCCATGGGCCAGTGGCCGCAGGCGACTGTTCCTTCTGCCACAAGCAGGATAAAAAAGACCAGCATACATTTCAGCCGATCACAAATGTTGAAGCACTCTGTTACGAGTGCCATGAAAAAATAAACACCGGCTCACTTGTGCATAAGCCTGTTGCAGACGGCAAATGCACGGGATGCCACGATCCGCACCAATCCGCCAACCTCTTCCAGCTCAAAGACGGACATACAGGTGGGCCGGGGGACTAATCGATAGTGAGAACTTGCAGCAAAGCTGCTGTTAATCTTTTAAGACACAGACAATAGAGCATTCCTTTAACAGGGGTATAACAGCGAAAACATTCACTACAGAGAGGAAAGAGGACGCGTATGGATACAATTTTGGATACAAAAAAAGAAATGAAAAAACACCCATGGTCAACATGGCTTACAATATGCCCCTTCATCTGCTTTGCAAGCTTCATTGCACTGGATGCCTACGCAGCAAAGGATTCCAGCAACGTGTCGATCAAGGCCGGGCAATCATGTGCTACCTCCGACTGCCACCCTGCCATGGGAAAAGATAAATTTGTCCACGGGCCTGTGGCCTCAGGTGACTGTGCCTTCTGCCATAAGCAGGACAAAAAAGACCAGCACGCATTTCAACCGATCAAAAGCGTTGAAGCCCTCTGTTACGAGTGCCATGATAAATTAAACAACGGCTCCGTTGTGCATAAGCCGGTTAAAGAGGGTAAATGCACAGGATGCCACGATCCTCATCAATCCGCTAACAAGTACCAGCTCAAAGGCGCAGGTTCCGCTCTGTGTTTCCGGTGCCACGACAAAGCCATCACTGGTGGCAAATTTGTCCATGGACCGGTGGCGGCTGACGGCTGCAGTGCCTGCCATTCACCCCATTCTTCCAATTCACCCAAATTGCTGATGGCCAAAGGCAACGATGTCTGCTTCTCCTGCCACTCTGACAAAAAGGAGGAGTTTGCCGGCAAGGAATTTGTTCACGGCCCTGTTTCGGATGGTTGCATCAAGTGCCATAGCCCCCACAGCAGCAATTTTAAATTCAATCTGCCGGCTGAGAGTACCCAGGCCCTCTGCTTTACCTGTCATACCGACAAGAAGGATGAGATTGCAAAGGTTACGGTAAAACACGGCGGCCTCACGACGGACAGGGGCTGCCTGGCCTGTCATAACCCCCACGTTTCCTCGTTTCCCCAACAGCTTGATAAGGCGCCCATGGATCTCTGCCTTTCCTGTCATGACAAAGAGTATAAACATGCAGACGGTACCTCAGTGTCAAACATGAAATTACTGCTGGAGAAAAATGGCAGCCATCACGGTCCCATTGTAGATAAAGATTGTTCTGCCTGTCATAACACCCATGGATCACAAAATGCCCGCATACTCAGGGCTAATTTTTCGCAAAAGTTTTATGCCCCATATAACCCGGACAACTTTAAACTCTGCTTCACCTGCCATAACGACACCTTAGTAAAAGACGCGAAAACAACCACGTTGACGGGCTTTCGCAACGGTGACCAAAACCTTCACTATCTGCACGTCAACAAAACACCCAAGGGGCGTACCTGCAAGGCTTGTCACGATGTACATGCAACAAAAAATCCGAAACATATCAGAGATACAACCCCTTTTGGGGCCTATCAGATGCCGGTGGGGTTTGTTAAGGATAAAAACGGTGGCTCATGCCTGCCGGGTTGTCATCAGCAATTTAAATATGACAGAGATAAAATGGTGAAAAACAGATGAACATCAAGCCCCTCTTCTTATTGCTTATCACTCTTGTAATTGGCCCGGCCCGGCTGCATGCCTCATCGGCACCGGGCAACGAGGCATCGTGCGAGAAAAACGCCTCAGCCCTGGCCCATGCAGGAAAACTGGACGAGGGGCTTGCTGCCATCAGGCAGTGCATCACTGAAAACCCCTCGCAAGCCAAGGCGCATGTCATTCTTGGCGACCTTCTTCTTGAAAAGGGTGACTCGCAACAGGCGATGGCATCCTTTGACAAGGCACTGGAGCTGCAGCCGCAATCCAGTGGTGCCAAAACAGGGAAAGGGATTATCCTTGCGCAGACAGGGGATCTCAAGACAGCCGAATCCATCTTGATAGAAGCACTGAAGCTGAATCCCAATCCGGCACGGACCCATTATGAACTGGGCCTCATCTATGAAAAGCTTGGCGACAGCAAAGGGGCCCTTTCGCACTTCAAACAGGGCATCAGCTCACACGAACAAGAAACAAGGTAGGTGACTGTGAAGCTAACAACATACTTTCCGTTCAGACAAAAGACCTGCCTGATTATTCTGGTAATGACCATCACCCTGCTGCAGAGCGGCATTTCCGCGTCCGCCTTGCAAAAACTCGCGGTGGGCACGGAAGCTCCGGATTTCACCCTTCAGGATTTCAGTGGGGCGAAACAGGGGTTTGCAACGCTCAAAGGAAACAAACTGACCATGGTCCTCTTTTGGGCGACCTGGAGCAGGCAGTCGGAAAAGGCTCTTAAAGAGATGGAAAAACTCCATCAGAAGTATAAAAGCCAGGGGCTCTCTGTTATTGGTATCAATGTGGAAAGACAAACCATTGATGCCCAGGCCATGCAGGATATTAAAGGAACCACCAACCGCCTGCAAATTTCCTTTCCCAACCTGGTTGACCATGGCCTTATCACGTTTCATGACTACGGGATTATTGCCGTGCCTACCACGATTCTCCTGGATAAGAACAGAAAAATCATATTTGAGATGTCCGGATTTCCACTGGTAGGAAATATGGACATGATCCACTTCGTTACCGCAGCCATTGAGGGCAAGTCCGCCCCGGCCGAAGTAGTTAAAAAAACCGGGTATCAGCCCGACAAAAATGCTGTGCGCTACTGGAACATGGGGGTCAAGGCCCTGAGCTCAAAACGCACGGCCGATACTGCCGAAACGTGGTTTAAAAAGGCCATATCGGCCGACCCGGACTTCATCTTGCCGCATCTCAGCCTTGGAACCTATTACCAGGAACAGGGCGATTTTCCGCAAGCCAAGGAACAGTTCCAACAAGCCCTGAACCGCAAACCGGACAATGCTGCGGCCCTGAGCAAAATGGGCCTTCTCCTGATAGACGAAGGTTCCAACGCCGCGGCAAGGACAATGCTTGAAAAAGCGATAAAAGCCGACGAGGCCTACGTGCCGAGTTACTATTATCTCGGCTATCTTACCGGCAAGGAAGGCGACATGAAAAAAGCCGCCGAACTCTTTGCCAGTGCGGAAAAAATCAACCCCTTGGACCACCGGATTAATGTGTACCGGGGTAAAATGTTTGAAGATCAAAACAACCTGGAACAGGCAACAACGAGTTATAAAAACGCCCTTAAACAACTACTGAACCGGAAATGAAACCTCCGTATGTTTTCCATACGGCCCTGGCCATACTGCTTTTCTGCACGACCCACTGCCAGGCCGGTACAGGAATTTCCGTACTATTTCCTCCTGACAACTCCTTTGTTGAAAACGAGCAGATCAGTATTGTCCTTGCTCTGGAAAAACAGGCCGTCGATGGTATACGGGTCACCATTGGAGAAAACAAGCCTACGGAGATATCCCTCCCTCCCGACAATGCCAAGTCCTGCTTCGGGGTCACCCTGAGCAAGGGGGTGAATACGATTGAACTCCTTGGCATGAAGCAGGGAAGAGTTGTGGATCGAAAAGAGATTAAAATTTTCTTCCGCTCCGATCTTTTCACCAAATTCCGGGAACCTCCTGCCGACTTTAAACGATACTACTTTCACTTTCTCAATAATGAAAAAAGCTGCGCCGGCTGCCATGATATGGAGCCCTCCCTCAGCAGCCTGCGGCCAGGGAAATCTGAAGAATCCCCGTGTTATGCTTGCCATGCAAAAAAATTTACCCATAACGTCTTTGTCCATAATCCGGCGGCGCAAGGAACCTGTTTCGCCTGTCATGAAGTGCTGCAAGGAGAACGGAAGTACACAACGCCAAAGCCGGACGATAAGGTTTGTTATCCCTGCCACAACTCGCAAGTCAAAGAGTGGAAAAATAAAAAATTCATGCACGGTCCTACCGCGGTCGGCAATTGCACCATGTGTCACAACCCGCACGGATCTCAATGGCCTGGACTTCTGCGGATGCAGGCCACAGACCTCTGCATCAACTGCCATGAGGACAAGGCATCAGGCACCCATGTCATTGCAGGTTTCTCCGGCAAAGGGCACCCTGTACGAGGGGTCAAAAATCCGCTTAATCCGGCCCGGGAATTCACCTGTGCCGGTTGCCATAATCCCCATGCCGGCAATATGCAAAATCTGTTGAACCATGACAACAGTAATATGGCTGTATATTGCAGTCTTTGTCATAAAATGTAATCATATACCATCATGTTACAGGCAAAAAATAAATTGTTACTGTGTTCCCGAGGTACTCTTTAAGGCAGCTCATCGCCGGACACGAGAATGCTCCGGGCCAGAACGACTGCAACAAGACCTTCACGGGGTACAACTCGGGTTCATCGGATCAAGCGCCTGCGCTGAGATCTATTTTTAAGATGTTGACAGAAAAGGAAGTTCAAGACCACCAAAAGGTGTCTCTATCTGGCCGGGCACAAGGACATATGCACCGATGAGATCGTCGGGGCTATGCCATGAGTAGCCGCATGACTAAAAACTTGGTAAGTCAGTCGCTGTTTAAGGCAGTTGTCGCCAAACGACCGCCGGTTGGTCCGATTCATCACTCGGACCGGGTAGTCAATATTGTTCCCATGAGTACAGTGGGTTACTGGCACAATTCAAGATGTGATCAT
The DNA here is from genome assembly GCA_031390685.1 of Desulfobulbaceae bacterium. Classification (GTDB taxonomy): domain Bacteria; phylum Desulfobacterota; class Desulfobulbia; order Desulfobulbales; family Desulfocapsaceae; genus UBA2270. Next base: position 3,286 of record JANMTN010000187.1, on the reverse strand, counting down.
CCATGAACGGCAAGGGTAACTGTTATGACAATGCCCCGATGGAAAGTTTCTGAGGAACCCTGAAAACCGAACATGTATTCCATCGGCATTATCGAACCCGGCAAGAAGCGATCCGAGAGATTACAGAATATATTGAAATTTTCTATAATCGCCAGAGAAAACAAAAGCAATTCGGTTGTCTTTCTCCAGCAGCTTTTGAACGCCGTTTTTATAAAATGCAAGCAACGGTATGACTGATTTGGTGTCCACTATTGACGACCGACTCATAGTGTCTCATTCGTGCTCTTTTTACTTGGTCGTTGAAGAGGCCAGGATACTGCCCCAGCTCACTTCTTGAAACCCTATAAAAGTTGCACTTCAATTTTAAATCCGCGAATGATACACAATCAGCCAATGACTGGGAACAATACTCATTAGCCTCACCAGGAAAGTGTAGCCTTGGGACACTTTTGGTACACCAATGGGACAGTGGTGGGACGCTGGCGGGACAGTACCCGGGAAGGTACTAATCGGGCCATGTTGTTATTTGCTGCCGCCGGCGGTTCTCTTCTGTTGCTTTTATATCTAACAAAACATACGGTTACACCATGAAATGGACCAGCGCTCATTGGCTCATGTATAGTTCTGGCACGCATTGTGCAAAGAACATTATGCAAAGAATGCTGTGTGAGGCAAGCATAAAAATCAACCTTCTCAACCGTACAAGGAGATGCCATGAGTGAGAGAATACTTACAAAACAGCAGAGTCAGGACAGAGTTCAAGATAGAAGTCAAGTTTCTGTTTCAGCAGAAGTTGACAAAGTCATAATCGGTAGTGTCGCAGCCTTTACAGGAATTGTTGGATTATGGGTTATTGCTTGTCTTGTGAGCGCCATGTACCAGGCAGGCGGGCCACTTCAACTCATTGGCGGCTGGTTTAAAGCTGTAAGTGGTATGTAATATCGGCAAGTAATCATTGCGGCAATGAACGTCTAACATAACGAGTGAAAGTATATATGAAAAAAGCCGAGAGGGATTTGCATCCTCCCGGCTTTTTTCATATACTCCCTGTGGGGAGACATCTTAAAAACGAAGCTCCGCAGTCGACTGACTAAAGAATGCTTTGTCCGATTTTGAAGGTTTTGTGTTGTTCTCCACGTTTCTCTGTCGTGACTGTACGGTCAGTGGCAGTCTTTTTGAAAACGAATTTTCATTTCCGGAGAATCAACTGCAATGGCCCTTCTTGTTCGTAACCTGCTTATCTTTTTTCTCTTTTCTCTCTTGTGCATATTCATGGCTCTGCTCTGGTTTATGGAGCATAGACATTCAAGCCAGGACTACAGCGAAGTTATCAAGCAATTAAATAACAACCAGATCGTCAAACTTGAGTTTACCGGTAACAGGGTCGTCTTCACTGATCGAGATAAGCACACCTTTGTGACAACAGTACCGGATGTCAATAAATTTTTGGAAAGAGTTCAGGAAAAAAATATTCATGTTGTAGTGAAGGAAGACAGATTTAACCTGATTTATATGACTGTTATTTCTGTGTTTGTGGTCATGCTAATCATGGTGGTGTGGTGGTCTTTACAGCCTAAAAAAAAGGAAGAGAGCAAATTTGCCAGTGACAAGCTGGTCGGCCTGAGTGGAAAAGAGATTAGGCTTACCTTCAACGATATTGCAGGAATCCCTGAGGCGAAAGAGGAATTGGAAGAAATTATATCCTTTCTTAAGCATCCTGCCAATTTTAAGAAGATCGGTGCGACCATCCCGAGGGGCATCCTCCTGCAGGGTCCTCCTGGAACCGGTAAAACCATGCTGGCAAAGGCTGTTGCCGGTGAAGCAGGCGTTCCTTTTTACAGCTTCAGTGGTTCCGACTTTGTGGAAATGTTTGTAGGCGTTGGGGCCTCAAGGGTCAGGGATCTTTTCAAAGAGGCAAAAAAGAATGCTCCCTGCATTGTTTTTATTGATGAAATAGACGCGGTTGGTGCCAGCAGATCAAGTGGTGCCTCTGCCGGAGGGCAGGAAGAAAGAGGACAGACGCTTAATGCCCTTCTGGTTGAAATGGATGGCTTTGATACAGAAGATAGCGTTGTCGTACTGGCAGCCACAAACAGACCGGATATCCTGGATTCAGCCCTGAAGCGGCCAGGTCGGTTTGACCGACAGATCAACCTGCTCGCACCTGACCTGAAAGGAAGAGTGAAAATCCTGGAAGTACATGGTCGCAAGGTTGCGCTGCATCCGGAAATCGTGTTTGAGGACTTGGCTAAGTCGACTCCGGGTTTTACAGGTGCAGAGCTTGCAAACCTCGTCAATGAGGCCGCTTTGATGGCTGCCAGAGAAGGAAGGGATCAGGTCCTCAATGAGGATTTTGAAAAGGCCCGTGATCGTATTCTCATGGGGATAGAACGGAAAGGAATGGTAATGAGTGACAAAGATAGGAAGATCCTTGCCTACCATGAGGCAGGCCATGGAATTCTGGCCAACAAACTTCCAAACTCCGATCCGTTGCACAAGATCACTATCGTCCCTAGAGGCATGGCCCTTGGTCAGACCCAACAGTTGCCGATCAGTGACTACCCTGCATATTCAAAGGAATATCTGCGCAGCAAAATCATTGTTCTCATGGGAGGAAGGGCCGCAGAAGAGTTGATGTTCAAACAGCAGACCACAGGGGCGCAGGGGGATCTGCTCACTGCCACTAAAATTGCTAACGACATGATCTGCAAATGGGGGATGAGTAAATCCCTTGGTCCTCAGGCGTTCTCTATAGAAAGTGGAGGCTTTATTGCAGGGGCTGGTGGACGTTTGCCCATGGGTCCAGATACCGCCAGACTCATTGATCAGGAAGTCAATGAACTCCTGTCCGCCTGCTATGATGAGGCGGTTCGTATTCTAAAACAGGAACAGTGTCTTCTTAAAAATCTGGCCGAGATTCTACTCCAGGTAGAAACTCTGGATGGGGAGGAGTTTGATATTATTGTTAAGTGCAGCGTTAAAAAGGAAGTAGCAGCCATGAAAGATCCGGAACATACTTGCAATACCTGTAGCTTGAAAGAAAATTGCAGCGTCGCTCAGTCCATGGAAGAGGTGATAGATGCGATCGCTTCGTAGAGTAAGTGCTGTAACCTTTTTATGTGCAGCCCTCTTGCTGGGGGCACTTGTTCTTACAGGCCTTCGTCAAAACATCCTGACGAGTGACTACAGCACTATTGTTAAGGAAAGTGAAAGCACCATCTTTCTTTACGCGACCATTCAAGAACAAGCTACAGAAGGCCTTTTATCTCGTGATCCGTCACAGCTC
>JANMTN010000172.1:0-3669 GCA_031390685.1 Desulfobulbaceae bacterium | reverse complement strand
GTCCAGTGCACATGAATGCGCTTCATTGCGACGGCGGGCATCCATGCAGCCGGGACCTCGACCATGATTAACCTCCATAGAGCTGGACTAACAAGAACTATCGACGGGCGGTCGGCATATTATCGTCTATGTCTGTCTGTAGCTGCCGGGAGCCTTTTTTGGCTGATAGAGGAGATGCGGGTCAGAGGCGGGGCCTCCTTGGTCAGGGCTTGCAGGAAGCTGTCAAGGTCGGCGGCCAATCCCTCAGCCTGAATCACTACTCCCTGACCGGTGTTGGCAATGGTTCCGCCTATCTTGAATCGTCTGGCCAGGCGATAGACAAAAGGACGGAACCCCACGCCCTGAACTGTGCCCCGGATGGTCAGCTCCACTCCTTTTCGTTCCTGTGGAAGAGAGTGCGGCTCTGTCCCGAGGCAGGACAAAGCTGTCATTTAATCCCGCGTGGCCTGAATTTGTTGCCGGTAAAGATGGAGGAGGTGATTCCGTCCGGGTTCTTTTGTGCGGAAGTGGCCGCTTCCACCAGTTTGGGGATCATGGCCTCAGAGATGCCAAGCGCCGCCGCCATCATAGTACAACCCTTGAGGAAGCCGCACCGGTTGACTCGTTGGTCCAGATCGGTGCTGTGTCTATCATATCATCCTCCTCTTATTGAAACGGGAAAACAGGTTACAATCAATATTATTGATGGTAGTTGTGAATGAACGGCATTGTCAAGGGACTGTGGTATTTTTTTGGTGTTTGTCGATCACTAATGTTGCTCAACGTGTTCGAATGGATTGCTAAGGGAGGGAGAGAAAGAGAGGAGGGTGATGATTATGACTTGCTGTTATTGACCTTGGAGGAAGATTTTTTTTTGAAGCCGAAGATGCCGCCTGGGGCGTCAGAGGAAAAGGCAGGCTCGGTAATGCCTGGACGGGAAGGACGTTTACCGCTGGATCCGGAACGAGGCCTTGTCACGGGGATGGGTGGGGGCGCAATGTCAAGCAGGCTTTCCGGCACGGGCAGATCACCGGTGGATTCCAGGTAAAAATGATAAAAAAGCAGACAGTTTTTAAAGTAGCTTTTCCGGGTCAGCCACTGCGGCCATGAGCCTTTTTTCTCGTGTTGGAGGAAGAGGGGCAGGTTGCCAATGAGGGTGACGATTTCCTGACGGGTGGTGCGGGGTAGATTGAGTTGAGTGCCAATTTCCAGATCCAGACTGTCCCGCAGTTGTTTGCTGAATTGATAGACAGCAGAGCCTTGCAATTCCTGTCTAATGAAGTCAAACCGGGTGTTGGCCCAGGGAAGCAGCAGCAGGGCGAGGAGAAATTCGTTGGGCAGTCGTTGCCCTATTTGCTCTTCTGTCATTTTTGTGGTGACGCGGTCAATGACGGTAAACAGCCTGGTCAGTTGTTCTTTGCAGCCGGGGCCAGAGTCCGATCCCTTGTCCAGGATTTTCTTATAGGGAACCAGGATACTGCCAAACAGACCTGAATCAGCAGCGAGATGAAACCAGTCCAGGAGTGAGCCGCTGTGCAGATCTTTGTAAAGCTCATCCCGCAGACGGGATGGTGGGCAGAGGGTAAGCTCGTGGTGGTGTCTGCAGATTGCCTGCCAGCTTTGTGGCTCGATGGTGAAGTGGATGCGGGCGGCATGGCGAATGGCCCGCAGCATGCGCACCGGATCGCGGCTGATTCGTTTATCGGGATCGCCTACGATGCGGACGATGGCGTGGTTCAGGTCTTCAATGCCGCCCACGTAATCAAGGATGGTGTTCTGTTCTGTCTCGTAGAACAGCGAGTTGATGGTCAGGTCCCGGCGCTGGGCGTCTTCCTCCAGGTTGCCAAAGGTATTATTAGGGGCCAGTACGGTCTCCGGGCCATCAAGATCATGTTCATCGAGAGAGCGCAGGGTGGAGACTTCGATGATCTTGCCATTGTGAAAGAAGACTTGAACCAGCCGGAAACGACGGCCGATGGTCATGCTGTTGCGGAAGATCTTGCGGATCTGGCCGGGGTGGGCGTTGGTGCTGATATCGAAATCTTTAGGGGTCTTGCCAAGGTAGAGATCCCGAACCCCGCCGCCAACCAGATAACCGTGAAATCCGGCGTCATGCAGTTTGCGCAGCACCAGGAGGGCATCCGCGTCAATCATCCCTGGAGTGATGGGATGTTCATCGGGTGAAAGGATGCGGGGGGGCGCAAGAGAGAGCTTCTCTTCTTTTTGCTTGGGTTTGTTCTGCCGACTGGACATAGAATATTGTGCAGCTTCCTCAGGCCGCAGGGGCGAAGCCGCGACCTTCTTTATACACGGATTCGGCCTGGGTCACAAATTGCCGAAAGATTTCGGCAACAGGCAGGATTTCTTTCATCTTGTAGGTATTGGCCCCGGAAAAAACCAGTCCTTCTTGGACGTTTCCGTCTCTGGCCATCATGAGCCGTTCGCTGATGCAGTAATGGTGGTCGCATTTTTTCAGGCATTTGTAATCGCATCTTTTGGTGGAGAGGTCTCCGCCTTTGGCCATGGCCTGAATAAAGGGGGTGTTGATCGCCCGGCCGGGCATGCCAACGGGTGATGAGACGATGACAATGTCATCTTCGTTGGCATTAAGAAAGGTCTGTTTGAAGTTGTCCGCTACATCGCACTCCTGGCTGAGGACAAAACGGGAGGCGATCTGGATGCCGTCAGCGCCATATTTGTCCATTAACTCCGCCATTTCGTAGCCATTGGTGATGCCACCCGCAGCAATGACCGGAATCTTTGTGATCACGTCCCGGATCGGGGGGAAGATCTCGCGCAAGGGGCGATCTGTGCCCAGATGCCCACCTGCCTCGCAGGACTCGACAATGATTGCCGCCGCGCCCAGTTTTTCAGCAAGTTTGGCTATACCAGGTGAAGAGACGATCATGACAATGGGGGTGTTGTAGTCGCGGCCGATCTTGAAGATATCGCGGGAAAATCCGGCGCCGGTGATGATCATGTCAACACCGACCTCGATGGAGCTCATCACCAGATTGTAAAAATTCTTCATGGCGTACATGATGTTGACCGCCACAATGCCATCGGTATTGGCCTTGGCCTTGAGGATATCGGCCTTCAGTTCCTCGGTGGGAATGCCGGAGCCGCCGATAACCCCGATGCCTCCACAATTGGCAACAGGTGCAGCCAGTGCGGAGGTGGAAACACGGATGGACATACCGCCCTGGATCAGGGGGACTGTGGCGGTGAGATTTGCAATTTTCAGTGGTGGTAACTTCATGTTCGTAAAAAAACTCCTGTGCCAAATGAAATGGTCTAATGAACAAAAAAAGATAATGCACTTCTTACCATGTTTTGTCAAGCATCGCCGCTGGAAAGTGCAGGAAAGAGAGATGTGAGAGGCATTAAGACAGATTATTCCGGGAAAAGGGCTGAATCTTCCAGCGTCGGCCGCACTATCCTTGACTTTTTTCTGTAATTACTGTTAATTTCGGCGGTTAATTTCAGCTTTTTTTTATGTGGAGGATCAGCCTGTGAATATAAAAGCCTTAAATGGCTTTAAAGACATACTACCCGAAGAGGTGGAGTTGTGGCAGAGGCTGGAGGCTGTGGCCCGTGATATCTTTGCCCGGTTCAACTTTTCTGAGATCCGGTTGCCCATTCTCGAAAAGACCGATCTTTTTGCCCGCGCTATAGGTGCGTCAACGGATA
>JANMTN010000329.1:0-3963 GCA_031390685.1 Desulfobulbaceae bacterium | reverse complement strand
CTTGCCAGACCCCGGCGGTCCTTTGAGCAGGATATTATGACCACCTGAGGCGGCGATCTCGAGGGCCCGTTTCACATGCTCCTGACCCTTGACCTCATCAAAGTCGACCTCATGGCTTCTGGCCCTGGCAAAGGAGGTGGCGGGGTCCAGATGAAAAGGGGCGCATTCGATAATACCGGCCAGAAACTCCACGGCCTGATGCAGGGTAGTGACCGCAATCACATCAATCCCGTCGACTACCGCCGCCTCCATCTTGTTGGCATCGGGGACAATAATCCCCTTCATCCCCAGATCCCGGGCCGCCAGGGTGATCGGCAGGACACCCCGCACCGGACGGACGGCGCCATCAAGGGACAGTTCGCCAAGGACCCAGTACTTATCCAGCTTGACACTCTTCAGGGTCTCCGTGGCGGCCAGGATGCCAAGAGCCATGGGCAGATCAAAGCCGGCCCCGCCTTTTTTCATATCCGCCGGGGCCAGATTGACCGTTATCCGTCGGTTAGGGAATTCATAGCCACAGTTTCTGATCGCCGCCTTGACCCGGTCCTTGCTCTCGCGCACACTCCCATCAGGCAGACCAACAGTGGTGAAAATCGGCAGACCGAGGGCAATATCCACCTCAACCTCAACCGCCAGGCCATCCACCCCTACCACCGCCCCACTCTGTACCTTTGCCAGCATGAGATCGTATCCTCTTTAGAACGTATCCGAACGCATCATTTCATATCACTTTGCAAGCTTGACACCACTGGAGTCGATAGTGATAAGCCTTTTTTTATAGAGGGCGCCTATGGCCTTTTTGAAGGTTTTTTTACTCACCCCGAACAGGGAGTAAATCTCTTCCGGCTGGCTTTTATCAGTAACTGCCATGCTGCCGCCGTGCTCTTTTATGGTCTCAAGGATGGCCAGGGAAACATCATCAACTCCCTGGTAGCCGGGCTGTTGCAGGCTCAAGTCAATCTTGAGGTCTTCACGTATTTTTTTTATGTAGCCTTTCAGCTGCTGGCCCACATAAAGCGTCTGAAACACTTCGTTTTCATAGACCATGCCCTCATGATAAAGGTTAACAACCGCCTTGTATCCCAGATCTGTTCTCTCATAGATAATAAGATCCACCTCTTCGCCCTCTTTATAGTCCGGGGACCGCAGACCAAGAAATTTGTCGAGCTTGGCAGAGGCGGTGATGCGGTTGGTTTTTTCATCAAGGAAGACAAAGACAACATATGCCCTGCCTTCCTCCATTTTGTGCTGCTGTTCACTCCTGGGCACAAACAGATCCAGCTCCAGCCCCCAGTCCAGGTAGGCGCCTGACGCCGAGTTTGACACCACCGGCAATGCGGCAAACTGACCGACTGTCACCGTGGGCCTTTGGGTGGTTGCCCGCAGATGATCTTCCCGGTCAACATAAATAAAGACCTCAACCTCATCGCCTGGCTGGCAATTTACCGGGACATACCGCGTCGGCAGGAGGATATCCCCTGACTCACCACCATCAAGGTGGACGCCGTAGTCCCGCGTGCTTTTTACTGTCAGCCTGTTTATCCTGCCGATCTGTGCCATTTTTTTTCCTGTATAGAGTTACGCAATACGCGTGATCCGGCGTCGGCACAGTCACCCTCTGCCCCAATCTTCAACGCCGTTTTATCCCCCACCGTTAACTGGCTTGATATCCTTGTTCTATCCATTCACTTCTTGGGCCGTGGTGTCTGCGCGGTGCTGACCGGCAGGATCGGATATGTGATCTCCGGCTGGTGGCCGGTGAGCGTCTGCAGGAAGGCAACGATAGCGGCGACCTCCTGATCTTCAAGTCTGATGCCCAGCTGGCTGTCCGCCATGACCTCCACCGCTCCGGCCAGCGTCCCGGCAGAGCCGGAATGGAAATAAGGGCTTGTGAGCGCCACATTGCGAAGCGAGGGTGCCTTGAAGACATAATCCTCAGCAATGCTGACAAGAACGGTCCGGCAACCGTGATCTTCGGATGGCAAATAGCGGCAGTCCGGCTTTTTCTTTACCCCGAACACGTAGTAGCCATTACCACCGATGTTCATACTCATGTGGCAATCAGCGCACCCCTTGCTCATGAAGAGATGAAGGCCTTTTTTCGTCGTTTTATCCAAGGCCTTGAGATCCCCGCTGAGAAATAGATCAACGGGTGCATCCGGGGTAAGAAGTGTGATCTCAAAGGCCTCCAGGGCCTTCCTGGCGTTGCCGAAGCAGATGGGTTCCTGATGGCCGGGAAAAGCCTTGTCAAATGCCTCCACATATTCCGGAATACTGGCCAGAACCTGGCAGATTGAAGGATCAGAAGACGCCATTTCAGTCAAGCCAAGCAACGGACCACCCGCCTGTTCAGCCAGGTCGCGGGCCCGGCCGTCCCAGAACTGGGCGATACTAAAGACAGAGTTCAGCACAGTGGGGGCGTTGCGGGTGGTGCTCTGCCAGCGGTGACCAAGAGATTTCTCCTGCAGATCGACACCACCCAGCCCCAGATTATGACAGGTATTGCAGCTGACGACCTGGCTGCTTGACAGTCGTGGTTCGAAGAAGAGCATTTTGCCCAAGGCTATCTTCTCCTCGGTGAGCGGGTTTTCCGGATAGGAGGGGGGGCTCTGGGGAATGGAGTCAAATCTGAATTGGGCCTGGCGCAAAAGTTCCGCATCATCAGGGATCTCTTGCCCTGTCGCTGCAACAGTATGCGCGTTATCGGGTTTATCTCTCTTGGGCTTGTCAATTTTTTCAACCGTCGAGTCGGGGCGCGGCTGATGGATCACAAAATCGGCAATATCGTAGGCCTCCTGATCAGTCAGCGTGCCGCCTGCCGCAAACGGCATCTTGCGTTTGATGAAGGCGGCGGCCATGTTCAGCTGGGCCATGCCAGCGGCGGCGTTAAAGGACTTGTCACCCCAGAGGGGCGGAAAACCGTAAGGAAGGCGCAGGGGTTCCTCGTCGAGCCGGCCGCCACCGTCCTCTCCGTGGCAGACGGCGCAGCGGTCTTGAAACAGTCCTTTCCCCAGCTCTCGTTTGGGAATTCGGGGATGCTCAAGGTAAGGAAAGCCAAAATTTTCCACCTTGACGCCTGACGGCACATCCCGAGACAGCCAGCCCATGTAGGCAATGATCGCCTGCATGGGCTCACTGTCCTCAGCCGGTGCAACGCCATTCAGGCTGCGCAGGAAACATCCCTGGATGCGCTGGGCAAGGGTAATATTCTTGCCCGAGCGAGGGCTGTACTGAGGATAGCGGTAGATGACACCGACCCAGGGAGCGGCATAGGCCACCGTGCCCTCCTTGAGATGACAGTTGGAACAGCGTAGCGCGCTTAAGGCATATTGGGGCAGCTCGCGTGGAGTATGAGTAACCAGCAGCCGCCCCCGACGAATCATATCGCCCTCTTTTCCGCCGGGAATGGTGTTTTCCTCGGGAACCCTGAAGAGATAAACCGCTTTGTCAGCTGCCGAGGCTGGCTCGGACGGCCATAGAGGGATCAAAACAGAGAAACAAAACAGCACAACGAACCATATTTTCATTTCATTCCTCCATGGATAAGCCAGGGGAAACTGGTAAATTGTCAACAAGGGCTCCTGACTCTTATTTATCAAATCTTATCATTTTTAATTTATGAAGTCACTCAAACAGTCATATTCCCTTTCGGGCTTACTTCTACCATTTCCCCTGCACCAACCGACTCTTTTGTGGCGATCCATCTTTCAGGGTAGTGTCATAAAAAAAATCAGGATGCATCATTACGGCAATAAAGCGGCAAGCCAGCGACTGCAAGCAACATCTTGTCCCATAGTTTTTACCCTGCTGATCTGTGCCCTTTCCTTCTCTATAAATTTTTAGGCGCTACTCGTGGTTCGCCGACAGCATGTATGCCCTGAAACTCCGGTTCATAGCCCACCGTGAACTGGCTCGATGAGTTATTGCGGATGCTTAAGAAATGGGCATTCTTTTTATCAAAGG
>JANMTN010000111.1:0-3220 GCA_031390685.1 Desulfobulbaceae bacterium | reverse complement strand
GTGGCCCCTGGTCTGATCGAAACGGATATGATCCAGGATGCCCCCAAGGACCATATCAAGACCATGATTCCGATGAATCGTATAGGCAGACCGGACGAAGTGGCCAAGGTGGTGGCCTTTCTCTGCTCCGATGCGGCCTCCTATGTCACCGGCCAGGTGATATCAGTCAACGGCGGGATGTTCTGATGAAACTCCTTTGTCTCCTACTCACTCTCACTTTTTTCGTGTCTGTCCAGGCCGAGGCTAAAAGCCATGAAGAGCCTGACCCACAAACCAAGAACAGCCCAGTATCGCCGGCCCCAGTCCAGTTGCGCTCGGTCAAGGCCGATTTTGTCCAGGAAAAGCATCTGAAGATCCTCGCCCGCCCCATAATCTCCACCGGGACGTTTACCTTTCAGGCCCCCCAGTCTCTGCGCTGGGAATACCAGAAACCTCTGCACTCCATCCTGCTCATGCATGGCGGCAAGGTGAAAAAATTTATCGAGCGCGACGGCCAGCTGACAGAAGAAAAGGGAATGCCGCTTGACTCCATGCAGGTGGTGCTGGCCGAGATTTCCAACTGGCTTGACGGTCGTTTTACCGACAATGCGATGTTCAAGGTGTCATTTCCGGATAAAAAGACCATCCTGCTTACCCCTAAAGATCAGGGGATTGCCGCTCTGATCAGCACTATTGAGCTCAAGCTTGGCGACCAGGCAGGTCTGCTTGATGCCGTAACGATTTTTGAAGGGCCCGCCTCCTCCACCAGGCTCATCTTCACAAACAGGATCCTCAATCAGGAGATCCCTGCGTCCCTGTTTACCGACAGATGAAACCCTTCTTGCCGTCCATTCTCTTTATGTGTCTTGCTGCCTGTGCGGCGGAAAGGCGACCCATGCCGGAGCTGACCGTAAGCGAGGATATGACCGGGGCCAAGGGCTGCGAAGCGGTCTATCCCCAGGGGCGCTGGCAGTTTATCCATTCCATCGATTTTTCGATGCAAGACGGTTCGGGCGGCACGGTTATCGGAGTCACCAGTCTTGCCGGAGAGGAGATTACCTGTGTCCTGATGACGATTGAAGGATTCACTCTGTTTGAGGCCGCTTACCGAGAGGGAAAGGCGCTTGCAGTCCAGCGGGCGGTGGCCCCGTTTGACAAACCAGCCTTTGCCGAGGGCTTGATGCGCGATGTCCGGATGATCTTTCTCGCACCCCCTGCAAACACCATGCTATACGGACGCTCAGCCGACAATGCGCCTGTTTGCCGATATACCGGAATCGATGGCCAGATAATTGATATCCTGCCGGCAGTAGATGACTGCTGGCAGATACGAACCTATACCTCCGCTCTCATCATGGATCGCTCCATTGTCGGACGGTCATGTAAAAAAATGGGGAACAACCTGATCCCTGAACATCTTGAGCTCAGGGGTTTCGGCCAGGCAGGCTACACCCTGAAAATGACTCTGATCCAGGCTGAAAGCCTAAACAAAAAACTATTGCCATGAAATTCAAACTGATCTATCCCAAGTGGGCCAAGCTGGACCGGCAGACCGAGTTTCATCTGCCGCCTCATGGCCCGATAGTCTTTGCCGCCACGCTTCCCGACTATGTTGCAGTTGACTTCATTGACGAGAATCTGGAAACCATTGATTTTGATGATGAGGTCGATTTCGTCGGCATCTCCATGATGCTGACCGTGCAGGTCAAACGGGGCTGGGAGATTGCCGATATCTACCGCAAAAAGGGGATCAAGGTCATGTTTGGCGGCATTGCCACCATGCTGCACGCCGAGGAGACCATGGCACATGCCGATGCCGTTTTCCTGGGCGAGGCAGAGGGCCGGATGGAACAGGTCTTTGCCGATTTCCGGAACAACAGGCTGCAGCCCCGCTATGACTTCATCAATGAGCGGCCCGACATCGCCCTTGTGGGCCCGGCCCGACGGGATCTTCTAAACCGCAAGCTCTACAATTACAAGGGCGTACAGATGGTTGATCTGGTCCACGCCTCGCGGGGCTGCCGTTTCAACTGCTACCCCTGCGCCGTCTCATATCTGGGCGGGCGGGTCTTCCGGCCGCGGCCCATTGACAAGGCGATAGCCGAGATGGCCGGCATCGACAATAACCGCCTCTTCCTTGTTGATAACTCCCTGGCCCAGAATACCCAGTGGGAGATGGACCTGTTCCGGGAGATGATCCCCCTGAAAAAGAAGTGGTGCTCCCATCCCATCGAAGACAAGCCCGAGGTCCTTGACCTCGCTGCCCAGGCCGGGGCCTGGTATGTGTATCAGGCGGTCTTTGATACTTCGGATTATATCAAGGAGCGGATCAAACGCTACCATGACCACGGGATCGGGGTGGAGGGCACGATCCTCCTCGGGCTCGACGATCATACCGAAGATTCCATCAAGCGCTTGATCGACTTCCTGCTGGAGATCGAGCTTGATCTGGCCGAATTCACGGTCCTGACACCCTTCCCTCACACCAAGGCCTGGAAAGAGCTGAACCAGCAGAACCGCATCCTCTCCCGCGACTGGAACGACTACTCAGCGGACAAGGTGGTGTTCCAGCCCAAACAGATGAGTGCGGAAAAGCTGCAGGAACTGCTCGATTATGCCTGGAGCACCTTCTACCGGGATGAATCGCAGAAGATCAAGATGGTGAAACTGTTCCAGCAGGTGGTGAAGAAAGAGATGGCGGATGACACCTTCAAGCCACGGGACAGAAGCCTGGCCAGACAGTCTTTTGGCAGGGATGCAACCAGATAGAATGCGATAAATCACAAAGCAAGCGGACTAAAAAAACGTGTCGCTATTCTGTATATTCACACACTGGAGTGCCTATGCCAGACAACAATTGGATGTGTAGCTCATGCAGTAAGAAGAATCCGCCGTATATGGTGATGTGTAATGAATGTGGCGCTACGGCACCAGAATCATTAGAAGGAGTTAGAGTACGCACTCATTGGGTTAAAGATCATCCCACACTGGTCACAATCGGAATTCTTTGGTTCATTTCTATTGTCATTCCGAAGGTAGTAGGTTTTTCGCCTTCTGGCGAACCTGGCTTTGTGATCATGCTGTTCTCTGCCGGCGTTCATCCACTTGTCTGCACTATTCGTGGTTTCGTCTCGTTATTTGGCAGAAAATTTTTCAAACTTTCCATTTCTGAAAAGGTCCGTACACTTGGGCTGGCAATTGTTCTGTTCCTTCCCTCTGTCGGCCTTATCGCTTTTGTAGC
>JANMTN010000091.1:0-3856 GCA_031390685.1 Desulfobulbaceae bacterium | reverse complement strand
TTAAAGCGCGAGGTGTTATGGCCGGGAACGATTTATGCCGACCCTTACGGGCATGTGCTCATGCTAACAAAATGGGTCGCCCAAACCCCAGGTAGCCCCGGAATTTTATTTGCGGTCGATGCCCAGCCGGATAATTCCATTTCCAGAAAAAGATTTTGGGAAGGTACATTTTTATTTGCGAATATCGCCAGTGCAGGCCCCGGTTTTAAAGCGTTTCGACCCATTGCGAATAACCGCCTGTTGAGCAATGAAGAATTGCCTAATTATTCGATTGAACAGGCAGCCTTAAGTCCTGATGATTTTTACGCGCAACTGTATAAACTCATTAATCCTGATGGATTGAATGCGAAACAGGCTTATGAGGCTACTTTAACCGCTTTAGTAGAACAGATGGAAACGCGCGTAAAGTCGGTTGAAAACGGCGAAGCGTATTTTCACAAAGGCGGTTCCACCATTAAAATGCCCAATGGCGCGGCTATTTTTGAAACAGTCGGCGCGTGGGAAGATTTCGCCACGCCATCACGGGATATGCGTTTGTTGATTGCGATGAATGTGTTGCTGAAATTCCCTGAAAAAGTCCTGAATTATCCGGAGTTGTTTAATTTGACCGCCGAATCCGCCAAGCAGGTTAAATCCGAGATAGAGCAGTTGCATGACAAACTGATTACAGAGAAGAAAATTCAGTATATCCGCAGTAATGGTGAGCCTTGGGAGCTGACAGTTGCAGAAATTTTAGCGCGTAAATCCGCTTTTGAAATGAGTTATAACCCCAATGATTGTGTTGAGGTGCGCTGGGGGGCGAAAGCAGGGACAGAGGAATATGCCAGTTGTCACCGACACGCGCCGGCGGCGCAGATCAAACAAATGACTGCGGTGCGCGAATGGTTTCGGGAAGCAAAACGTCCATCGCGTTGAGTCAGCAATGAGTAGCGTCAGGTCAGATGGTGTGGGTCACAAGGGGCAGTCTTAAAAATAAGATTTTTTTGATATTCACGATTCAGGATACCTGTTCCAAACCGCCTCATGACAGACCACCAGCTCCCCATTGCGCCTGAATCACCATCTTTTTTTCCCCACCTTCTTTTTTTCAATGCTTCCACAAGGCCGCTTCAGTATAATAACAAGTCATTCATTTCTTATACAGGAGCCTTGCCATGATTCGCGTCGGCATTCTTGCAGATACCCATCTGAACAGTTGTTCAGATTCCTTCCGCACACAGGTCGAGACCGTCTTTGCGGAATGTACCATCATCCTCCATGCCGGAGACCTCACCGATATCTCCGTCCTCGCGGCCTTCAGCGGCAAGGAAGTCCATGCGGTGCATGGCAATATGTGCAACAGCGGGACCCAGCAGCTCCTGCCGGTCAGCAAACTGATCACCATCGGCGGCTTTCAGATAGGGCTGTGCCATGGCGCCTGGGGCCCCCGGCATACTATTGAAGAACGGGTCTGGGCCATGTTCCCCGAGGCCGACTGCATCGTCTATGGCCACATTCATAAGGCAGTCTGCCATCGGGCCGGGGACGTCCTTTTTATCAACCCCGGCACCTTTCAGAGCAGCGGCCCCCACGGGGCTCCCGGCACCTACGCCATTTTGCAGATCGACGAGTCCGGTAACGGCCAGGAAGGTCTGCAGGCCGCCATTCACGAACTACCGCAACGGGCTTAACCAGGCGCAATGACTATGACCCAGGCTGTTAAAATAACCCCCATGCTCCAGCAGTACCTTGAGATCAAACAGGGACACCCGGACGCCATTCTCTTCTACCGGATGGGGGATTTTTACGAGATGTTCTTTGAGGATGCCATCGTCGCCTCCAAGATCCTCGGTATCGCCCTCACCAGCCGCAACAGTAAGGATGAGGCCAACAAGGTGCCCCTGTGCGGCTTCCCCTATCACGCGGCCCCGACCTATCTGGCCAAGCTGATCAAGGCGGGACGCCGGGTGGCTATCTGCGAACAGATCGAAGATCCGGCCTTAGCCAAGGGCATTGTCAAACGGGAGGTGATACGGGTAGTCTCTCCCGGGGTGGTCACCGACGCCCAGCTCCTCGACGACAAGAGCAATCTCTACGTGGCCGCCATCAGCCGCCAGGAGCAGGCCAAGGCCGTCACCTATGGACTCAGTTTTCTCGATCTCTCCACCGGCGAATTTCTGGTGGGTGAGTTCCGGGACGACTCCGCCCCCGGTGATCTGATTCTCGACCAACTGACGCGGATGGCGCCGGCGGAACTGCTGGTCAGCCACGATCAGGCCAAGGCCCTGGCCCCGCTGCTCCAGAGCGCCCAGGCCCTGCTGCCTGGACTCTGCGTCACGGAGCGGCCGGAGAGCCTGTTCCACCTGCCAAGCTGCGAGGAACTGCTGACCGAGCATTTTCAGGTGCTGAATCTGGCCGGTTTCGGCTGCGGGGCCATGACCCAGGGGATCGTCTGTGCCGGGGTGCTGCTCGACTACATCCGCGAGACCCAGAAGACCGAACTCGATCATATCGAAATATTGCGCCCCATCGATCTTGCCGCCATCCTCCAGATTGACGAGTCCTCCCGCCGCAACCTGGAGCTGACCCAGACCATCATCGGCACCCGGCGGGAAGGATCCTTGCTGGCCGTGCTCGATCAGACCTGCACCCCCATGGGTGCCCGTCTGCTGCGGCACCACCTCCTCTTTCCGCTCCAGGATGTGGCCCGGATCACCGCCAGACTTGATGCCGTGGACAATCTGTTCAGGAACAGCGGTCTGCGCCAGGAGTTCCGGGCGCAGCTGTCCTCCATCTATGATCTTGAGCGGTTGAACAGCCGGATGGTGCTGGGCAACGCCAATGGCCGGGACATGCTGGCCATGCGGACTTCCCTTGCTATCCTGCCGGCGGTCAAAGGGCTGCTGGCACAATGCAGCGCCGCACGGCTCCTCAGCATCAGCGCCGAGCTTGACCCGCTGGAGGAACTGCACCAGCTGCTGACCGATGCCATCCATGAGGATGCCCCCATCACCCTGCGCGACGGCCACCTGATCCGCCCGGGCTTTAACCAGGAACTGGACGAGCTAGTCCACCTGCTGCGGGACGGCAAACAGATGATCCTGGAGCTGGAGAACAAGGAGCGGGCGGCAACAGGTATTGGCAAGCTCAAGGTCGGTTACAACCGCGTCTTCGGCTATTTTATCGAGGTCAGCAGGCTGCAGGCCGAGCATGTGCCCGAACATTACATCCGCAAACAGACCCTGGTGAATGCTGAGCGCTTCATCACCCCGGAACTGAAAGAGTTTGAGGACAAGGTGATGGGCGCCCAGGAAAAGCGCCTCGATCTGGAGTATCAGCTCTTCACCCGGATCCGCAAGCAACTGGCCGCCGAGAGTCCGCGCCTGCTCAAGACCGCGCAGCTGCTGGCCCAGGTTGATTTTTTTGTGGCGCTGGCCGAATGCGCCCACCGCTATCACTACCGCCGGCCCGAGGTCAACGCCGGCGAGGCCATTGTCATCAGCGAGGGCAGGCACCCGGTGATTGAAAGGTCGCTTCCCGCCGGCAAATTTGTGCCCAACGATGTCGCTCTCGATCAGGAATCGCACGAAGTGCTGATCATCACCGGCCCCAACATGGCCGGCAAATCAACGGTGCTGCGGCAGACGGCACTGATCGTGCTCATGGCCCAGATGGGCTCCTTTGTCCCGGCCGACAGCGCCATAATCGGGGTGGTTGACCGCATCTTCACCCGGGTCGGGGCCATGGATGACCTGCGGCGCGGCCAGTCCACCTTCATGGTGGAGATGAACGAGACCGCCAACATCCTCAACAACGCCACCGAGCGCAGCCTGGTGATCCTCGATGAAATCGGCCGCGGCACCTCCACCTTTGACGG
>JANMTN010000020.1:0-3107 GCA_031390685.1 Desulfobulbaceae bacterium | reverse complement strand
CCCGATCCCTTGCGTATCCCGCAGGATCATGGTGTTCACCCCGCGGACATACCCCTTCTCGTCAATCAGCGGGCCGCCACTGTTGCCGGGATTGATCGGCGCATCGACCTGCAAAAGGAGGGCGCCGTCCGCTTCCCGTTTTCGATAGCCGGAAAAGATCCCCGCGGTCACCGTATTCCGCAGTCCGACCGGGCTGCCGATGGTATAGACCTTATCGCCCTGCTGGATCGCCGTGTTCCCCGCAGGTCGCTGTAACAAGGTCTGGTCACTGGCATACAATGACAACAGGGCCAGATCATGTTTCTGGCTGACCTCAAGATGATTGGCTGTATATTTCGAGCCGTTTGCCGTGATGATTTTGATGTCTCCTGGCTGGATATGCTTCTCAAGGTTCTTCAGTTGTTTTTCTTCCTGTTCAAACTGCGGCAGGACTTTGGCAAGTTCTTCTTTATGTTTCTCAATGATGATCGCGAGCTGTTTCCTGGTCGGCCCTGCCGGCAGCTCATTCATTTTTTGATGCATCTCCCTGATTTTCTGATTTTCAAGATCGATCAGCTCGCTGTGGGTTTGAACCTTGTTGCGGAATTCCTTCAGTTGCTCCTTGTTCGTCTCCACCACATGCTTATTGGTGACAATATAGTTTTCCTTCACAAAAAAACCTGAGCCGACACCCCAGGGGGTTTCGATGGACACCGTGGCATTGCGGGCATGTTCAATGGGATTTGTAAGTGGTGTGGGGGGCGTGGCGATTTGTGTCGCCGGTCTGGCGGATTGAGTTGAGGTATTGGCCTCCGGAGAAATCTGTTGGATCGTGGCGGTGGGTGATTCTACCGTATTTGCTGCCGGTATTCCTTGTTCTGTTTTTCCCCGGCTGAAATAATAGGTGACGGAGGCAGTGACAATCACGAGGAGTGCCACCTGGAGAAGGCGGCTGATTGATTTGTGCTGCTGCTGTTTTCCGGTCTGCAGAATCTCTTCCTGTTCTTTCTGTTTTTGCTGGAAGCGATTGTATCTGGCAAAAATAAGACCGCAGGACTCGCATTCAATCTGGCCATTCTGTTCACGCTGACATTTTGGGCAGCAAACTTTGCTCTCGTCCATCTCTCTCCAGTCTTTCGTTCGCGTGATTAGGGCTTGAAAAGTTTTTTTTGAGTGTGTTCATATTGATTGTGTCTTGTAATTGAAAAAAGTAATTTTCCAAAATTTAATCTTTTTCTGTACCGGATAATAGTATAATAATTTAAGGAATGAAGAAAAGGTATTTCTCGAATCGAACAGACAATTCATGATAAGCTGCACTGACTGTACAACAAATCAAGGCGCCCTTAAGATAAAAAAGAAAAGTTGAGTTCCCCCTTTATGGATTTCATGAAATGAGACATATACTGCAAACCGGCCAGATTCGGTGTTACGACAGCCAGGGCATGGAAGTGCCCTGTGCCGGCAGCAGTCAGGATGGCGAATACCTGATGGGCGAATCCTGGCCTGAAAATCGCTTTGAGGTGCTGGGAGAGGCGGTCCGGGATAATCTGACCGGCCTGCAATGGACTCAAGATGCCAACATCGCCGGTTTCCCCGTGAGCTGGCAGGAGGCGCTGGCCCAGATCACTCTTTTGAACAGAGACGGCTATGGCGGTTTCGGGGATTGGCGGCTCCCTGATCGTCGCGAGCTGCGCAGTCTGATGAGTTATCAGGCAAGAAAGCCTTCCCTGCCGGGTGATCATCCTTTTCAAAATGTCTTTTTGGGCTGGTACTGGACTTCAACCAGCGCGGCCATTCATCCGGCCTATGCCTGGTATGTGCACCTTGAGGGGGCGCGGATGTTTTATGGCGGCAAGGACCAGTACTCCCTGTTCTGGCCGGTCCGCGGAACAGGCAACGGTCTGTTGCCGGCTACCGGGGCTGACAGGTGCCTGGATGAGTCCGGCCAGGAAACTCCATGTCCGGGAAGCGGTCAGGACGGGGAGCTTCAGATGGGCTTTCCCTGGCCGCAACCCAGATTTGTGGTCAATGATGCCCTTGTTACGGATAACCTGACGGATCTTGTCTGGGCCAGGAGGGCGAATGTGACCAAACAAGCCGTCACCTGGGACCAGGCGCTACAGACAGTCCGCGAGCTGAACCAGGATGAATTTGCAGGAATGAGCAACTGGCGGCTGCCGAATATCAATGAACTGGAATCACTGGTGGACTGCCGCTCCCATTCACCGGCCCTGCCTGCGGGTCATCCCTTTGAGGAACTGCAGGAGGGATACTGGTCATCAACAACCAGCTTTTTTGAAACCGATTGGGCCTGGGTCCTCTATCTGCACAAGGGGGCCTGCGGCGTCGGTCACAAACCGGGGAAAACCTTTCATGTGTGGCCGGTGACATCCCTGCAGGGGCCTTGAACAACTAACTTTTGATAAATTATGGAACCCATGCTGCTTCTTGCCATCAGCCTCTTTATCATCATGGGCTGGCTGACCGTGGATATCGCCCTCGGCAGCCGCAGGCTCGGCAGTCTGGGTGACATTGCCGCGACCACGGCAACGGACGTCCCTCTGGTCTCCATCATTGTCCCGGCCTGCAATGAGGCGGAGACCATTGCCCCGGCCCTGGCTACCCTGCTGGCCCAGGAGTATGCCCACCTGGAAATTATCGTGGTCAATGACCGCTCCACGGACGCTACCGGAGAGATCCTGCGGGAGATGCAACAGCGTCATCCCGGACTGATCATTCTCGACATCCATGAGCTGCCGGAGGGCTGGCTCGGCAAACACCATGCCCTGCACTGCGGGGCCGCTCTGGCCAAAGGCGAGATCCTCCTTTTCACCGATGCCGATATTCATATGGCGCCTGATACCGTGGCCCGGGCCGTCCACCGCCTTGAGCAGGCCGGGCTTGATCACCTCTGCCTGCTGTTCAAGAATAAGGCGAAGGGCTGGCTGCTCAACAGTTTTATTCTTGATGCGGGCGGCGGGCTCTTTCTGCTCTTCAAACCGTGGCTGGCCGGCAATCCCAGAAGTATGCGATTTATGGGGGTGGGGGCCTTTAATATGGTCCGCCGCCAGGCCTATGAGCAGGTGGGCGGCCTTGCTGCCATCAAAATACACCCCATCGACGAC
>JANMTN010000317.1:0-2486 GCA_031390685.1 Desulfobulbaceae bacterium | reverse complement strand
TTGTTAATGAAGGAATGAAGATTGATGGTTTGAATCCCCAGAATCTTATTAAAGCTCTCTATTGTGCCGGAGTGAAAGGAGATGATATCAAGGCCGCTGCCGATGAAGCCGGTATCTCTGACATTATGCTTGTTGCCGGCTATGAAAAAAGTGTTGCCGAGTGTGGTGACCAGGTAGCTGACACTCAGGCATACACCCCTGCAAATACCGCTGCCGCTCCAAGTTTTGCCGGCATGCCGTCTCCCGGCGCCTCCGGCGGTTCAAGTTACGCCAGCCCTTCAACTTTCCAATAAAAACAAGCAGTAAAATATTTTTTCAAAAACAGCCCTGTACCTTCATACAGGGCTGTTTTTGTGTTTCACGGCTGATTTTTGCTGGTTCATATACTACTAAAAGGGCACCATGAAACGTCGGCATCACGTCATCCTTGCAACCCTGCTGTTTACCTGTCCTTTATCAGCTCATGCTGGTGATTCTCAATTGTTGAATATCAACAAAAATATAATAATTGTGGCCCAGAACGATATCCCCGCCAAATCAACACCAACACCTGTTTCCAGTTCTGTTCAAGATATCCCCATGGGTCAGGGACCGGAAAAGTCGCCAGATCTTCTTCCAGAGAACACCCGGGAAAACGATATGGACAAAAGCCTATTTGGTCTTCCAGGTGGCGGCTATGTTCATCCCTTTCTTAGCCTTGGCACTGAATACACCGACAACCTTTTCAATGTTAACGAAAACAAAACAAGTAATGTTCTGACCACAATAACACCGGGTATCTGGCTGGCGGCTCCGCAATTAAAGGAAGTGCCGATTGCAATCATGGCCAATAATACATCGGCTGGTGGCCTGCAAATGACCATGCCTGATTACAAGGGATTTGACAGGTTCAACGCCTATCTCCTGGGGTCAACCGACTTCAAATACTACTCGGATGACTCGGATCTCAATGACCATGGCGCCCGCCTGGAAGGGCTCTTTAAGTACAACCTCCGGGGCGGACTTTCTTTCCGTGTTGTGGACAGTTATACCCGTGACCAGGATCGTTTTGATGCTGCCAGTGTAAACGCAACGGACAAACTGCGACAATACAATTCCAACATTGCCTTGTCGGATATTGACTGGAAATTCTCAGAAAAACTTCAGGCAAAAATCGAATACTCCAACTTCCTGCTCAACTACAATGACGATTCAGTTAATTTTCTGGACAGAACGGATAACACTGGATCTCTTTATGGAATTTATAATTATAGTGTAAAAACAGCTTTGTACATGCAATATCAATATATGGATGTCAGTTATGACAATTCAGCACTGCGTGACAACACACAAAATTACATCTATGGCGGTATCAACTGGAAATATTCGAATAAAATTGCGGTTAATCTCAAGGCAGGATACCAAAAACGAGATTTCAAAAATGATGCGGCAGATGAAAGCATCAACGCCATAACAGATTCGAATAATAGTGGTTTGGCCCTTGAGCTTCTTCTGCAATATCAGATCCGGGAAAAAACAAAGGTGTCTCTCACTCTCAACCACAAGATCGATGAAAGTGACAGCTTCACGGCTTTGAGCAAGGAGATCCTTGGCAGCACCTTGCGCTATCAACAACAGTTTACCGAGCGGATCAGTGGAATTTGTGATTTTGCCTATGAACATGCTGCCTACAATCAGACCCTTGCTTATTATGATCGTACAGATGACCGTTATATTGTCAAGCCTACGGTCCAGTACGTTTTTCGTGATTGGCTGATGGTTGAGCTGGCATATCAGTTCGACACCAGAGACTCAGCAGACAATATTTACGATTACGACACAAATACAGTCACTCTCTCGTTCAACACAGCACTGTAAGCCCTCAAAACACTGATTCTCAACACTTTGAGGGTACCTTGAAAAATCAGGTTTTTTGTTCAAGATCAAGGCGTGAGAAAAAATTTACCGCAGGCATATAGTTAATATTCCGAGGATAAATTTTTTCTAACAACGCAGAGATTGGGCAAAAAGACAATTTTTTAAAACAAACAATGCAGAAACATGAGTAGCAAATGATATCCAATCTTCACCAATTCAATGTTCATACTCTTATGCGGACAATTGTTTTTATGTTTGTCCTCCTGCTTCCTTTGTCAGGAATTGCCGAAGACTACATTGTCGGCCCGGGCGATGTCCTGAAAATCACAGTCTATGACCACAATGATCTCCAGACCACTGTACGGGTCACTGAAGACGGCTTCATCGCCATGCCGCTTCTGGGTCAAGTCAAAGTCCAGGGGATGAAAACATCCGGCGTAACGGAAGAGCTGACTAAACTCCTGGCAATCGGGTATATTGTAAATCCTCAGGTCAATATTTTTATTGAAGAGTTCCGCAGCAAGAAGGCTGTTATCCTTGGCGATGTGAACAAGCCCGGACTGGTCGAAATCAGAGGCGCAACCAACTTTCTTGAGATAATGTCTCAGGCTGGAGGTTTAAAGGATGGG
>JANMTN010000298.1:0-2824 GCA_031390685.1 Desulfobulbaceae bacterium | reverse complement strand
CGGCAAGGCGAAGAAGAAATAACAGGTGTAGTTGACTTCATTTCGGGCTGACAATTGATCCCTGGAAGAGAGGGGAACAAGAACGCCCCATAAGTGGCGCCACAGACAGACCGCCTCCCTTTCAAGGGAGGCGATTTTTTTATTTGTCATCCCAGACAAAAAACAAACAAAAAGGGTTTAAGCCAAAATGACTTAAACCCTTGATTTTACTGGTGCACCAGGAGGGATTCGGACCCCCGACCTACGGATTCGTAGTCCGTTGCTCTATCCAGCTGAGCTACTGGTGCGTACGATGCAGAAAAGATGTGTCTATATACCCTAATTCATTTGTTTCCTCAAGCCTGTTTCTCTCTGTCAATTATTTTTTATTCCATTCCCTGTATTACAAGGAGAGATGACCCATGATGACCATGATTGCAGTTGTCTTCGTATTCTGCTATGCGATGATAGCTCTTGAGCATCCTATTAAAATCAACAAGTCGGCCATCGCGCTTATTGCGGCTGGCCTGATGTGGACTCTCTATTCCTTTGCCAGTCCGCTGGGTGTTCATCATGTGGTCGAGCAACTCACGGAAAAACTGGCGGAAACCGCGGCCATTGTCTTCTTTTTGATCAGCGCCATGACTATTGTTGAGGTGACAGACTCCCATGGCGGGTTCGAGGTCATTACCTCCCGTATCAAGGCCACCAAATTATCAACACTGCTCTGGATCATTGGCTTTATCACGTTCTACCTTTCTTCCATCCTTGACAATATGACCACCACTATCGTCATGGTCACGCTGATGAAGCGTCTGCTCAAGGATCATAATCAACGCCTCTTTTTTGCCGGTATTATCGTCATTGCCGCCAATGCCGGTGGCGCCTGGACCCCGATTGGTGATGTGACCACCACCATGCTCTGGATCGGGGGCCAGATCACCACGACCAATATCATGAAGACCACCTTCCTGGCCTCCATGGTCGCCGTGGTGGTTCCTCTCGCCATTGCCTCTTTTATGCTGCGAGGCAAGGCTGAGGCTCCTGCCAGGATTGAACAGGGGGTCGCCAATACGACCCAGTTTGAGAAAACAGTGATGTTTTGTATGGGGATTGGGTCTCTGCTTTTTGTGCCGATATTCAAGGCGGTGACCCATCTGCCCCCCTATCTTGGCATTTTGCTGGCCCTCGGCGTGCTCTGGCTGGTGGGTGATATTCTGCATCGCCACAAATCTGTGGAGGAGAAGCAGCACTTCACTTTGAGTAAAGCGCTCAAGCATATCGACATGGCATCGGTGGTGTTCTTCATTGGCATCCTGCTGGCGGTGGCCACCCTTTCCGCTAATGGCATGCTCCCGGCCCTGGCCCAGTGGCTCGATGTCAAGGTGGGGAATCAATCTGTTATTGTCATGATTCTCGGTCTTGTCTCCGCCATTGTCGATAATATCCCTCTGGTCGCCGCCTCCATGGGTATGTATCCTCTGGCCCAGTTTCCACCGGACTCTTTTATCTGGGGGTTCATGGCCTATTGTGCCGGGACGGGTGGTTCGATCCTGATTATTGGGTCGGCGGCCGGGGTGGCGGCCATGGGGCTGGAGAAAATTGAGTTCTTCTGGTATGCCCGCCGCATTGGGCCGCTGGCCCTGGCCGGCTATTTTTGCGGGATAGCGGCCTATATCTTTCAATACAGGCTGATGCACTGAGGATGTTTTCTTTGCTTTCAGGCAAGAGGCTCCGGTCATCATTAACCGGGGGCTCTTGTTTTGATAATTAATGGGTCAGGCACCTGCTGATAAAAAAATCAGGACACGCCGGCCCCAGGCCTGCGAAGTTGTTTTTTTGAACCTGTGATCAGACAGCGATGGCTTCTTTTATCTTGCTGACCAGTTCCCCAATATCCACCGGTTTCATGAGGTAGTCGAACAGGCCGCGCTGCATGCCGATAATGCCGCTCTCTGTGGAGCCATGCCCGGTCAGGATGATCACCTGAATACGCGGATCGTGTTTCTTGATCAGGTTAAGGGTGGCAAGCCCGTCAATTCCTGGCATCATCAAGTCAAGCAGTACCACCTGAGGCTGCCAGTCAGAGGCAAGTGCCGCGAGTGCCTCTTGGGCACCGCTCACGGCCTTGGCAGCAAAGCCCCGTAACTCCAGGCGTTCTGCCAGGGTAGTCCCGAATTCCATTTCATCGTCAACGATCAGGATTTTAATTGGGTGCATTGTTTTCGCTCTCACTCCTTTTCACTGTAAACCGGAAAGGTGATGATGAATGTGGTGCCAACACCAACCTCGCTATTCACCTCAATCTTGCCGCCAAGTTTTTGGATGATACCATAGGTAATGGATAATCCCAAGCCGGTGCCTTTCTTTTCCGCATTTCCTTTGGTGGTAAAAAACGGTTCGAAGATGTTCTTCAAGGTCTCTGGCGGTATCCCTGGCCCGGTGTCCGAGATGGCGACCATGACTGTTTTTTTGTCTTCGCAACTCGAGGTGATAAGGATCTCCCCCTCATTGTTGATTGCATCGAAGGCGTTGTTGGTTGCGCCCATGGCATTGCTTATGGCGTCAATGGCATTATTGATCACATTGAGTATTACCTGTTGTAATTGGCCATGATCGGCCAGAATGACCGGTAGCTCCTTCTGAAGTTGTAAGAGGATATGGATGTTATGGTAGGCGGCCTCTTTTTCAAGAAAGCTGATGACTTCCCTGATGATGTCGTTGAGATGGACCAGGGTCAGTGAGGTCTCCATGCGTCGGGCAAAGCCCAGTAAGCGGTGGGTGATGGTTCTGGCTCGCCCCACTGCATTTTGCAGGGAGCTCAATTGGTCAAGAAATTTTTCCC
>JANMTN010000297.1:0-3629 GCA_031390685.1 Desulfobulbaceae bacterium | reverse complement strand
GTAAATTCGGTACAGATATTTTGTGACATAAAAAAAATGGGCCACTGAAAAACCGTGGCCCCTTGAATTTACTGGTCGGGGTGAGAGGATTTGAACCTCCGGCCACTTGGCCCCCAGCCAAGTGCGCTACCAGACTGCGCTACACCCCGATATGTACCATGGTATGTACCATGGGTTTTTTCTACTGTCAACAGAAGGTCAAGAATGGAAAACTTTTAAAGTCCTCTCATCTCCTGTCCCTCTGCTTTTAGCCCTTCTCCTTAGCCTTGTCATGCAACAGGGCGCTCATCTCGCGAAGCTCGGATTTTATCTGCTCCAGACAACCAGCCGCATTCTGGGGCGGAGCTGGTTGCACCGGCACCGTCTGGCCACTGGCAAGAAACTTTCTGGCCCCGGCAATGGTATATCCCTGTTCATGAAGAAGGGTCTTGATGGCAAGAACCGTCTCCACATCAACACGTCGATAAAGACGTTGCTGGGAATTAGCCCGTTGAGGGCTGATGCTGGGAAATTCAGACTCCCAATAGCGAAGGACATGGGCTGCAACTCCAGCCAGTTTACTCACCTCGCCGATCTTAAAATAAAGCTTGTCCGGTATCTCCGGTCTCATATCAAGGTTTGTCCCTCTCTTAAAGGATGAATATGTAAAAGAAATTATTCGTTAATCTGCTCCCTTAACCTTTTGCTTGGACGAAACGCCACCATCTGTCTTGGCTTGATGGTAATCGTCTCGCCAGTACGCGGGTTGCGCCCCCGCCGGGGATGTTTTTCCCTGACCGTAAAGGTCCCGAAATGAACAAGTTTAATAGAGTTGGCATCAAGCAAAGAGCCCTTCATCCGGTCAAAAAAGGCATCAACCAGGGCGGCGCAACTGCTCTGCGGATAGCCAAGCTGACCATTCATGACCTCGGCCAATTCCTTACGGGTAAGATTATCGTTATTCATATCATCCTTCTCTAAGGGTTCCTTCAAATTTTGTACCCAGCATGTTGACTATTCTGGCGTGAACTTTTTCCACATTCTTTTCGGTAAGCGTTTTCTGAGGGGAACGGTAAGTCACCGACAGGGCGACACTCTTAAACCCGCGCTTTACCGAATCGCCCTGATACACATCAAAGATTTCACACTGCTCAATGAGCGGATCTTGCACCTGAAGCACAGCGTCAACCAGTGCGCCTGCGGCAACGGTCTCCGGCACCAGCATGGCGATATCACGATTGACTGCCGGAAAGACAGGAAGCGTGGTAAATTTTTTGGCCACAGGGGCCAGTTGACAAAGAGCATCAAGATCCAGATCAAAAAAGAAGACATCCTGTTTGATCCCAAATTTTCTGAGAATCGCCGGAAGGATCCGGGCAATAATCCCCAGTTCCTGATCGCCAGCGCTGACAGCAAGAACTTGCAAGGGATCGGCAAAAGGCTCAATCTGGTCCTGAGCAGGAAAAGTGATATGAAGCGGTGATGACGCGCCTGCTCCCAGTAATTGCAGCCCCTGCAGAAGATATTCCACCGTCCCCTTGGCATCAAGGATATCCACAGCCTGCTGTTTGCAATGATAGGGTGAAGATTCTCCAAAACGATTGCCGCTCAACACCCCGGCCAGACGCATTTTTTCCAGGGGCTGCACATTATCACCTTTTGGGGTGAACACCTTGCCGGTCTCAAAGAGTTTGATCGCGGTCTTCTGAAAATTGATATTGCGCTCGACATTCTCAAGGAGCCCCGGCAGGAGCATGGTCCGCATAACCGACTGATCTTCACTGAGCGGATTGACCAGACGCACGAGACGGCAGCGAGGATCACCCTCTGCGAGTCCAAGCCACTGCAGAGTTTTTTCCGAGGTAAAACTGTAATTGATCACCTCAAAATAACCGATTCCAGTGAGCAGCGTGCCGGTTTTGGCCCTGATTATTCTGTTTATATCCTGCTCAGGATAACTCAACTGGACCGTTGGCAGGGTTGCGGGAATGGTATTATAGCCTATCAGCCTGGCGACCTCTTCAACCAGATCGATCTCGCGGCCAATATCGACCCGGAAAGAAGGCGCCCCTACCCACAGGGTATCCGCATCCTTCTCTTTGCACCGGAAACCAATAGAGGTCAAGGCATCGGCTATTTTTTCGTAGTCGAGAGGGACGCCAAGAAGCTCTGAGGTGCGGGAGATTCGCAGGGTGAGGGTGTTGAAAGGCTTCTGACCATAATATTTGTCGACCCCGCCCGGCTCCGCAGTTCCGCCTGCCACCTCGCAGAGCAACCTGACGGCCCGTTCCATGGCCAGGAGACAACCGCCGGGATCAACGCCGCGCTCAAATCGGTAGGAGGCCTCGGACGACAGGTTCAGCTTGCGGGCCGTCTTTCTGGTCGAGATGGGGTCAAAACAGGCACTTTCCAAGAGAATGGCCGTGGTCGTGTCGCTTACCTCTGAGTTCATGCCGCCCATGATTCCGGCCACGGCAACTGGCTGTACGCCATCGCAGATCATCAGCATGTCGGCATCGAGCTTGCGCGCCACGCCATCCAGGGTGACAAAATCCATCTCACCGATCCGGGGATGGCGAACAATAATCTTTTTATTGGCAAGTTTATCAAAATCAAAGGCATGGAGGGGTTGCCCATATTCCATCATCACCAAATTGGTGATATCAACCACATTATTGATCGGACGCAACCCGATGGACAATAGACGTTTCCGCAGCCACCAGGGTGACGGGGCAATGGTGACCCCGGTAATCAGCCTGGCGCCATAACGAGGGCAGAGTTCAGAAGATTCAATATCCACGGAAAACGTGGCGCAGGAAGCCTGAATCGCGGCGCTTTCCACCGGCAGGGTCAATGGCCGGCGCAGGATTCCGGCAATCTCTCTGGCAATACCGATAACCGAGGCGCAGTCTGGACGGTTGGGGGTCAAATCAACCTCAACCAGCGTATCGCTGAGCCCAAGGGCGTGGATAAAGGACTGCCCATGGGGGGTATCGGCAGGCAGCTCCATGATTCCACCGTGTCCGCTGCCAAGCCCCAACTCCCGCTCAGAACAGAGCATACCGTATGATTCGATGCCCCGGACCTTTGATTTCTTGATCTTTACCCCGCCAGGCAGGGTCGTGCCGGGGAGGGCAATGGCGGTTGTCAGGCCTGGCCTGACATTGGGGGCGCCGCAGACAATCTGCAAGGTCTCTGCACCAACGGCAACCTGGCACAGACTTAAACTATCCGCATCAGGATGGCGTTCAACCGAGAGCACCAGCGCGGTTTGAATGGGAGCCAGGCCCTGAAAAAGCCCGGTTACCGCATCAACCTCAAGACCAAGCATGGTCAAGTGATCAGCCAGCTCCACAGACGTAATCCCGTCTGTATTCACATACTCATTTAACCAGTCGATGGTGAACTTCATGAGATTTCAAAACTCACTAAAATTGTGCGAGAAAGCGCAAGTCATTTTCGTAATAAAGCCGAATATCGTTAATGCCGTATTTAAGCATGGCAATCCGCTCGATACCCAGACCAAAGGCAAAACCACTATAGATCTCAGGGTCATACCCAACCATTTTAAAGACCTCGGGGTCAATCATCCCGGCGCCAAGGATTTCCAGCCATCCTGTCTGTTTACAGACCCGGCATCCTGAACCACC
>JANMTN010000275.1:0-2933 GCA_031390685.1 Desulfobulbaceae bacterium | reverse complement strand
TCGACAGCAACGGCACCCCGCTTGAGGCAGGCGATACGGTAACCCTGATCAAGGATCTCAA
Source organism: Desulfobulbaceae bacterium (assembly GCA_031390685.1). Taxonomy (GTDB): domain Bacteria; phylum Desulfobacterota; class Desulfobulbia; order Desulfobulbales; family Desulfocapsaceae; genus UBA2270. The sequence goes on along the minus strand of JANMTN010000275.1, from coordinate 2,872 downwards.
TGTGAAAGGGGCCAACTTCACGGCCAAGCGGGGCACAGTTGTCCGCGGCATCTCGCTGGTTGCCGATAATTCTGAACAGATCGAGGCCCGGATAAGCGGCCAGCAGATTGTCATTCTGACGAAGTTTGTGAAGAAGGCGAACTGATAAAAAGGAGATGAACCATGCAGGCACGCGCACCACTCATGATAGAACACCGTCTGATCGAACGAATGCTCAACGTCATCCAGCGTATGTTGGAGCGTGTTGAGAAAACACATGCGATTGATCCCTTTTTTGTGGATACGGCTGTTGACTTTATTGGAGTCTACGCCGATCGTACCCATCACGGCAAGGAAGAAGATATCCTGTTCAGGGATCTTCGGAAGAAAGGCCTCTCCAGAGAGGACCTGCAGCTGATGGATGAACTGATTGCAGACCACATCTTTGGCCGTACCACGACAAAGGCCCTGGTGGAGGCCAACATCCGTTACCGGAGAGGAGATGCGGCCGCACTTGGTGAAGTGACGGCCCACCTGCAGACAATCGTCGATTTCTATCCGGAACATATTAAAAAGGAAGACGTCGTATGTTTCCCTGCTTTCCGGGCTTACTTTTCAGACGAGGAGGATCAGGCCATGCTTGCCGAATTCTGGGAGTTTGACAGAAAGATGATTCATGAGAAGTACGCGGCTGTGGTCAAGGAGTCCGAAACAAAATGAATAATCACGAACCAGGCCATGCACCGAAGGTCAAGAACGTCAGCTCGCGGTGATGGCTATAATTTCTACCCCAGCCAGGTGCCAATCTGATAGACGGCCGTGGCCAGGAGGAAGGCAAAAACTGTGTTGAAGGTGACGGAGAACAGGGCCCATCCCCAGTGTCCGGCTTCTTTGGCGATACAGACCACCGTCACAAAACAGGGGGCGTAGAACATGATGAAAATCAGGGCAGACACCGCCACCACCTTGTTCCAGTTAGGGTCACGGGTCAGTCGCTTGCCTAACGAGTCAGAGGCGTCTGTCTCGACCTTGCCCATGGAGTAGGCGGTTCCCAGGGTGGAGATGATCACCTCTTTGGCCGCGAATCCGCCAACCAGGGCAATATTGGTCCGCCAGTCAAATCCCGCCAGACTGGAGACGGGTTCCAGAGCGATGCCAATCCTGCCGGCAATGGAGCTGCGCAAGGCCTGCTCAGCTTCTTGGTTGTCAATGGTGATGATCTGGCGGCGGAGGGTCTGGGCTCCTTCTGAAACTTCCTTCTCTTCCGAGGCGCTCTCGTTAACAATAGCAGGCGTAAATGCGGCAGTTACCGTCTGTCGCTGCTGTTCATACCCCGCCCGGGTTGCTGTCGGCAGTTCGGGGTAGGTCATCATAGCCCAGATGAGGATGGAGATGCCGAGGATGACGGTTCCGGCCTTTTTGATGTACTGCCAGGTTCGCTCCCAGGTGTGGATGGCAAGTCCGCGCAGGGTGGGGAAGCGGTAGGGGGGCAGCTCCATGACAAAGGGCGTGGCGGCACCCTTGAGTACGGTTGCGCGCAGAAACTTGGCGGCCAGCAGGGCGACTGCCCAGGATATCAGGGTGAAGAGAAACATGTACATGGCCTTGTTTTCGCTGAAAAAGGCGCCAATCAGAAGGGCGATAACCGGCACCTTGGCGCCGCAGTTCATGAAGGGGACGGTGAGCAGGGTGGCCATCCGTTCCTTGGGTGAACGCAGGGTCCGGGTGGCCATGACCCCAGGGACAGCACAGCCTCCGGCGATCCCGCCCGAGACGATAAAGGGCATGACCGAGGAGCCGTGCAGGCCAAAGATACGGAAGACGCGATCCATCATGAAGGCAACCCTGGCCAGATAGCCGGAGTCTTCCAGGACGGCAATCCCCAAAAACATGAACATGATCAGGGGGACAAAGCCAAGCACCCCGCCCATGCCGTCGATCACCCCGGAAATAATCATGGATTTGACCGGGCCGTCGGGCAGGAGGGATTCCGCCTGTCCGCCCAGCCAGCCAAAGACCATTCCCAGCCAGGAGACCGGAAGCTCGCTCCAGACAAAGGTGAACTGGTAGAGCCCAAACAGGATCATCAGCATGATGACTGGGCCCATGAAACGATTGGTCAGAACCTTGTCGATCTTGTCAGAGGTATAGAGCCGGTCGGTGTCAAAGGTATGGGTCTGCACCCCCTGGCGGAGGATGGATTTGATAAAGCCATAGCGATAATCAGCAATGATCGCCTCCGGGTAGGCGTCCATGGTTTTCAGGAGATGGTCAGAGACCTGGGCCACCTTTTCTTCGAGGCGGGCCGCGGTAGCGCTATCGTCCCGTTGTCCTTTCTGCAGGATCTGGTCATCATGTTCAAGGTATTTAATGGCGGTGAAACGGGCAGGGTAGGTATGGGTCAGGAAATTGGTTTCGGCGATGATGGCGATCAGTTCCATAATGGCCTCGTCCAGATCTTCGCCATAGGATATATCGCGGGGCTGCCATTGCTGCGCCGCCTGAATGATGGCCTGGCTGATCAGCGCATTGGTCCCCTGTCCGGAACGGGCGATGATCGGCACCACCGGTACTCCCAGCAGTTCAGCCAATTTCTCGGCCCTGATTTCAATGCCGCGGTCCTTGGCTACATCAATCATGTTGAGGGCAATGATCAGAGGGCAGCCAAGCTCAAGGAACTGGGTGGTCAGATAAAGGTTGCGCTCCAGGTTTGAGGCGTCAACAATATTAATCACCACTTGCGGTTTTTCGTTGACCAGATAATCCCTGGTCACGACCTCTTCCACTGAATAGGCCGTCAGGGAGTAAGTGCCTGGCAGGTCGGTGAGGGTGATCTCCTGACGGTTTTCCTGTGTATTGTGGGTAAAAACCCCTTCCTTGTAGTCAACGGTGA
>JANMTN010000188.1:0-2009 GCA_031390685.1 Desulfobulbaceae bacterium | reverse complement strand
CCGCCGCCTGTCAGCTTGCGAGGATTTGGCTCCATTATCTTTCAGTCCACAAGAAATCCCGGTCTCGATCCGGCGGTACGCTCGACCATGGCCGCAAAAAATTATTTTCTTATCTCGAAAAATTTCTGTAACCTGAGTGTCCGGCTTGGTTATCATTTTGCCCTGGTGGAGGCGAACCTGGGGGAATTCCTCACTGAGAATTATGTTAACTTCCAGTTCAAGGGTGGGGCTGCCGATGAACATCGTCGTCTGCTGCGCATCCGCTTGATAAGTGATATCTTGAATGAATTTGGCTTCCGGGTGGAACAGAAGGCGGATGCCATGACTGCCAGGATCGAAAAAAAAACCGGCCATTTTTTGCTGGAACGCCTGACAATCCTCGGTTATCTGATTATTCACACTCGCCAGATCGACATGGTCATGAGGGATGAAGGTATGATTGCCCAGTATCGACAGAAAATAATGACAGATTTACATACTTTTTTAGGTGCCGTTACGCAATAACCTCAACTTTTTTGACCGTTTCGTTGCGGCAACGTATGCCGTTTTGGTCATATAGAGGACGAGATTATTTTTTAACAGCGGCTTAGGTAAACCAGAATGGAGTGATAAGATGACCACGGAGTTCAATATCCTGCTTATTGATGATGAGTTTGATTTTGTGGAAACAACCTGTAAAAGGTTGATACGGCGAGGGTATGCTGCAAAAATCGCTCTCACTTGCGCCGATGGCTTGACGATTATTGAATCAGGTTGGCCCGATATCGTGGTATTGGACGTCATGCTTCCCGACCGGGATGGGATGGATTTTCTCAAGGAGATCAAGGGAAAATGGCCGACCCTCCCTGTGATCCTGTTGACGGGCCATGCCTCGATGCAGGCGGGTCTGTACGGTCTGGACTGTGGCGCCACTGATTATTGCTTGAAACCCATTGACCTGGAAACCCTGGTGGAAAAGATGGCTATTGCCCATCGAGAGAGTTGTCAGCATGGGGGTTAAATAAAAAAAAATCACCATTGGTGAAGTTTTTTTGGGGATACGCTTTGTTGCCAATATGGGGGAGCCAGGTTTTTTGCGGAGTATTTTTTTCCAGACGAATAAGAGCTGCATGTGATGTGGTTGCGTCTTTATAAAACCATGCTTACCATCAAAATCAGTTACAGTTATGTCAGGAGCCATTACGAAATAACCCATTTAAGTTAGCTGGGGATAGAATGGCGAATTGAATTCTGTTTCCAGGAAATCAAAATTATTTCGTTACAACGGGATCATGGTTCCCTCACGTTGATTGTGAACGTTTTTTGCTGATTTGGTGATGTCTTCACCTTTGGATGTCTTTTATGAATGACTCAATTCTGCAGTTTATTATTCTGGCCCCGCCTCTGCTGCTGGCCCTGACCGTCCATGAATTTGCCCATGGGTACGTGGCGTTCCGACTGGGAGATCCAACGGCCCAGGCCTCTGGCCGCCTGACTCTCAATCCGCTCAAACATCTCGATCCCTTGGGAACCATTGCTTTTTTTATCTTCCATTTTGGCTGGGCCAAGCCGGTGCCGGTCAATCCGGCCTATTTTAAGGATCCGCAAAAGGATATGCTCTGGGTGGCCCTGGCCGGTCCGGTTACCAATCTCATACTGGCCGTCATCAGCGCTCTGATGACCAAGGCACTCTGGTTGCTGGCCAAGACCATCCCTTATTCCGCCTTGGGAGAAGCAGTTCTGGTTCCCCTGAACAGCGTCTTGATTGCCAGTGTCTGGATCAATCTGGTACTCTGCATCTTCAACTTCCTGCCCATTCCTCCGCTCGATGGCAGCCGAATCCTCACCGGGATTCTGCCTCCCGATCTTGCCCGGTCCTACGCCTCCATTGAACGATATGGTTTTATTCTTCTCATCATCCTGGCTGTCAGTGGTGTCTTGTCCAAGCTGATCATACCTCTAATCAATTTTGCAAACAGTCTGCTGCTTTTTTGAGAGGAACTCAAAAGATGCGTGCTTGTGGGCTATCG
>JANMTN010000186.1:0-2613 GCA_031390685.1 Desulfobulbaceae bacterium | reverse complement strand
AGGATATCAATACAGGGATGAATACCCATGGTATAGAGGATATTGACGGTGTAGATATAATCCGGGCCTGACTGAAACTCACGGCCAATGGCCGCAAAGGCCGCCGGATCAAAAGGAGTGGGCGAGATCCGGTCCGCGATGAAGACATACTCGCCGGCATGGTCGTTGAGTTTCCGCAAGGCAAGGGAGAGGTTGTCAACCGCCAGCGATCGGGAGGCAATGGCAATATCGTGTTTTTTGATCCCCAGTTGCTGCCAGTCATCTTCCCATGCCCCTTGAATGGTTCGGATATTCTGGATATTTTTCGCCTGGGCCTGCCTGGTCAAGACCTCAAGCATCCCGGCTGAATAGTCAACAGCGGTTACCGAGCGTACCTGCCCAGCCAGTGGGATAGCCAGTGTTCCTGGCCCTGACCCCATGTCAAGAATGGTTCGATCCAGACCAAGCGGCAGACGCTCCAGCAAGAGAGAGACATACGAAGTACCCGCATTTCTGGTGGCAAAGGAAGCTGCCTTTCTATCCCAGTCGGCCGCCCCCTTGCTGGACCAGGACCTCTGTTTTCTTGCATTCTGCCACAGCAGATTCCAGTCGATATCTGCCAGTGTTGTTTCGGGGGGCATGGGCATAGTAGGCATAAAACTACACAACTCTCAAAAAAAATTGAATAAGGGAACTCTCATCCGACACCTGAAAAGTAGCACAGCTTGCATGCTTCTGCAAGTGAAGCCCGAAAGAGCCATGAAAATGTTTGACAGTTACCGGCATCTGTGTTTATAATCTTCTCTTTATTTTTATACTTGCACTACGGACTCTTCCAACAAAGGGCCGAGCAGGGTTGTTTTATTCAGATGGCCGGAAGAATCAGAAAGAATTCAGTCAATCGAGTATTCTGGCTGATACAATTAGAAATATTCATGAATATCATGGATCAGGAGTGAGTGATGAGCAAACGTACCTTTCAACCAAGTAATATCAAGATGAAACGTAAACATGGTTTTCGTCATCGCATGAGCACCGCTGCCGGTCGTTCTATTTTAAGCGCCCGCCGCGCCAAGGGACGGAAACGGCTGTCTGCCTGATTGTGGCGAGGTGTTCAGACTCCGGAAAAATCATCTGCTGCGCAAGGGGTGGGAGTTTGAACAGGTGTACAAACAGGGCAAGCGATTGCACGGCAAAGGCTTTACCCTGATCGTACTCCACAACAACCTCGGCCAGAGCAGGATTGGGATCAGTGTGCACAGGCAGATCAAAGGGGCCGTGAAGAGAAATAGAATCAAACGGATAATAAGAGAGTCTTTTCGCCTGTATCGGGAACTGTACCCGGAATGTGCTGATATCGTTTTTGCCATTCGTCCGGGAGTAGATTTTGGCTCAACTGCTGACATCAATCAGGCAGTGATGGCAGCTTGTGGTCGAGTAGCGTGAGGTCTGGATACTATCTGCCATGAATAAAAATCTGTCCATAAAGAGAGCCATTATCTGGTTTATCAAGGGATATCGGTATCTTATTTCTCCCATGCTTCCCCCTGGCTGTCGTTTTACTCCCACCTGCTCCATCTATGCGATTGAGGCAATAGAACGCTATGGCACAGGGCGTGGCGCCTATCTCGCCACTCGTCGCCTTCTGCGCTGTCATCCCTTCTGCCGGGGTGGTTATGATCCTGTTCCCTGACACCTTCCTCTTGCAGAGAAAGGATGGTTCGCCGGAACAGATCTCCGAGAGATTAAAACAGATTTTTTATAGAGAGGCTCTCTTTAATGGAGCGAATCATTTTAGGAATATGGCATGGATACCTATAGAGCACTGCTGGCTGTCGTCATTTCGTTTGTTATTCTGGTTGGCTATCAATATTTCTTCGCGGGTTTTGATTCTAAAAAGACAGTGAATGACCAGGCGGCCAAGACCTCTGTATCCTCTGTTACAACACCACCTGCCTCCAATCAGACCAATCAGGTTGCCTCCCCGAAACAAGAAACGCTGAAACAGCCGCCAACAGTATCTGCTTCGACCGATCGTCCGATTCGTGACATTCTCGTCGACACCGATCTCTATAGCGCCGTGATCACTGAAAATGGCGGGGCCATCAAGAGTTTTATCCTGAAAGATTACAGGGTAAGCCTGGCCAAAAACTCCGCCGGAGTGCAACTGGTCAAAACAACAGAGCAGGAAGGGCTCCCCCTGACATTCTCCTGGGGAGACGCGGCCGCCACCAATACCTTATATAGCGCCGACGCCGACAAAATTGAGTTCCCTGGAACGGAAACGACAAGCACGCTCATCATGAAGGGCCAAACCGCATCCGGTCTTGAGCTGGAGCGAAGCTACCGTTTTGATCGCCACACCTACCTGCTGGAACTCGTTATCCGGGTAAAGAATAATTCTACCAACCCCCTGCAGGGCTCAGCCCTCCTGCACCAGGCAAACCTGCCCTTTGAAGAAGCCTCTAAGGGCTCAATGACCTCGCTTTTTGCCGGACCGGCAATCTTTATGGACGGTCAGCGTCAGGAATTCCCGAGCAAGGAAATAACCGGGGAGCCAAAAACCGTGCAGGGAAAAGTGGATTGGGCCGCTTACGACAGCACTTACTTCATGTGCGGTATCCTGCCCGGCAA
>JANMTN010000177.1:0-9644 GCA_031390685.1 Desulfobulbaceae bacterium | reverse complement strand
ATATCCACCAGGGTCTCGCCTGGCTGCGGGGCGGCATCCGTCACCGGGCTGCCGCAGCCGTACGAGCGCTTCCGCGAATCCTCGGGGATAAAATCAGCCTGGTCCTGGGCCGGGGCCAGAGGGTTGACGATATCCTCACTTACAGTCAGGGCGGCCTGGCCGTAAAATTCACGGACCTGGCTGTGTCCCTTATCTGAAGCCAGGGAGATCACACAGTTACAGTGGGTCAGGATCACGCTGCCGCCTGTTGCCTCCGGGTCAGGACAGTCATGGCGGATGTCGCCCATGCGCAGCGTTATGGCGGCGCGGCCCGATACTGGCGAGAAGGCAGCCTGCCTGCTGATCAGGCGCAGGGCAATCATCTCATACAGTTCCACATAGGGGTCATGGCCCACCCACTCCCTGCCAGTCAGAAAGCTGTGATCGATATCGCCACCGCCAATGATGAACCTCAGGGGGTCCTTCTGATACTGTGGGGAATCTATCAGGGAGGCGTTGCGCAGGGTTTTTAATGCCGGGCTGGTCTGCCAGACCGTGGCCAGACCCTGGGCCAGATCACCGCAGGCGGCCTCTGCCAGTCCGACCAGGGCCGGGGATGGATAGATCACGCCATCCGGCCCTATGGCCACGGATTCCCAGCCGGCATTGGACAGATCATGGCGGGTGCCGGGGGTGGAGAAGACCTGAGCGCGTATGGTCTCGATATTGTCAATGGGGAGTCCGCACTGGTCGGCCCGATTCCAGGCTAGGGCCAGATAGGGGAAGATCTCCGCCGGTGGGACAAACTGCTCCTGGCTGCCTTTGCCGCGGATGAAATGGTAAAGCAGATGGATGCTGGCGGCCCCGATTTCGGCCGCCAGGGTCACCAGTTCGGCCAGATCGGCCACATTGGCCCGACTGATAGCAATAGAGAGGGTAAAGGGGATTCCCGCCTGCCGCAGGGCGGTGAGATTGGCCAGAAGCTGGCTGTATGCGCCCTTGCCCCGCAGGCTGTCATGGGCCTGTTCCTGTCCGTCGAGGCTGACCTGCAGATGCAGGCGATCAAGGCCTTGCAACGCCAGAATGTTTTTTGCCAGGAGCATGCCGTTGGTCAGGATAACAGCATGGGCTAAGGGGTTTTTGGATAAAAAGAGGGCCAGCCAGGGGACAAAATCAGGGTAGAGAAAGGGTTCGCCGCCAGTGAAATAAAAGAGACGGCAGCCAAGCTCCAGGGCCTGACCGGCAGCCATGTCAAGCTGCGCCTGGGGCAGGGTGCGGCTTTTGGCCGGAGAGGCTTCAAACAGACAGTGGGTGCAACTGAGGTTACAGCGGTCGGTCAGATGAAACCAGCATTCTTTCAGGCGGTTCAGGGTCAGTTCCCGGCCGCGTCCAGCATAGCCTTTCTGGCTGGTGATATGCAGGGCCTGCTGGAGACGATCCAGGTCGAGGGCAAGCCGGTGTTCATTGACGGTGATTTCTGAAACCGTGCCGGGAGAGGCCTTCCGCAGATTGCTGATTGCCTCGGCGCGGCTTCCAGCACCGGTCAGGGCCTGCAGCAATTGATCGCCATAATCGGTTGGAACCAGCCAGTCCGGTGTCTCCGGCTGGATGTAAATGGCGCGGCCTTCATGTTCCAGCCTCTGCCATCGCAAGGGGATGTGTATTGCTGTGGTCATTGTGTCAGTGTCTGTGATTATTTAATAACTTGCTGAATAACTTAAAAATAAATTCCTTTTACTGCAGCCTCTTCTCTGCTGGCCCCGGCGTTTTCGCGGATGGACTCGGCGACCCGGGTGGCGCTCTTGATCATATCGTTGAGCCCGATGCCTTCCCAGCCAAAACCGTGAATGAAGAGTCCCTGGTGCTCTTGCATCAACAGGTCGCGCCAGTTCAGAAGGGCGGGGTAACCGGCCTCCAGTTGGGGGATTCCCCCCTTGGGCCGCAGTACCTTGGCGTAGACCGGCTCTCCCTGCAAGGGCAGCAGTTGGCGCAGATCAGCCAGGGTCTGGCGGATCAGGGCGGCGTCTTCAAGGTCGAGCCGTTCCGGGTGCCGGCGGCCGCCGACCAGGGCCTCCAGGAGGATATGGCCCTGAGGTGCTCGGGCGGGAAACATGTTGGATGAAAAGAGCGCCCCCAGACAGAATCGTTTTTCCTGTTCCGGGGCCAGATAGCCGAATCCCGGCGGCAGGGTTGAGCCTGGGCCAAAGCCCATGGCTATGGTCACAATTCTGGCCTCAGGGACAGCATTCTGGGGCATGGTGGGGGCAAAGGTCCGGAGCAGGGCCAGGGAAGGATTGATGGGCAGGGCCAGCGCCAGATTCCGGGCCTCATGGATTCCCTGGTCGGATTCCACCTCCCAGCCTGACTGGCTCTTGCGGATGGCCAGGACCCCGCAGTTCAACAGGATGTCACGGCCTGGTTGCAGTGATTCTGCCAGCTTTTCCGGGAGACGCCCCATGCCGCCGGGAAAACTGGTCATGGCGGGCAGTCCTTTTTTCCCTCCGCCCGTGGTTGTCTTGGCCTGCCTGGCCTGATTCATCTTGGCGAGCAGGCCGCGAATCACCGAACCATGGGCCTTTTCCAGGCAGCGTACCCCGGGCATGACTCCATCAATGACCAGCCGGTTGAGGTCGCCGGCGTAGGTGCCGGTGAAGACCGCATCAACATAGGGCAGCAGGGCCGGGCCAAAACGGTGTTCCACCCATTCAGCCACGGTTGGTTCCCCCGGCAGTGGTTTCTTGAAGAGCTCGCCCGCGACCCGAATTTTGGCCAGCGGTGAGATCAAAGGGGCCATGATGATCTTCATCGGGCTCTGCGGGATACAACGCAGGGCGCCGTCCATGCAGACATAGCGGACAAATTGGCTGAGGGGCGCTTTCACGCATTCCTGGTCAAGGCCGGTTTCCTGCAATAAGAGTCGGCTTTCCGGGCAATTATCGAGAAAGCCATGGGGACCGTTTTCAGCGAGAAAACCATTTTCGGCATGGCTCCAGATGACCCCGCCCGCCCTGTCAGATTTCTCGAGGATAAGGGACTGGTGTCCAGGACAGAGTTGCCGCAGTTTATGGGCCACGGTCAGGCCGGAGAGGCCGCCACCAATTATAAGGGTATCCATGGTTTTCCTGTGCGAAAAGTGAAGAAAAGGCCCAAATACTTCGTTGCCCTGCATCCTTCGTCACTGCGGCGTACCCATAAGTAGCCATTATTACTCATGATTTGCGTGTCTCGTCTTTGGGCCTTTTCGTTTAGCTATCCCCTTGATGACTGTTTACAGGCCATTAATCTTGACACCTTGGGTTCCATGTTTATCATTTTGGCCGAATTCAGTTAAAAAAGCAACGGAATAGGACGATGAGCGTTCTTGCCGTATTTCTGCCCCGTAGTAGTATTTATGTGCCCGGCGCGCCAGATATGTTTTCATATAACCAGAACTAAAAGAGGTGTTTTCGATGACCAGTCAGACCACAACCCATGAGTTTCAGGCCGAAACCAAAAAACTTCTCGATATCGTTATCCATTCACTTTATACCGAACGCGATATTTTTGTCCGGGAACTGATCTCCAATGCCTCGGATGCCCTGGAAAAATTCCGGCACGAGAGCCTGACCGCCAGTGAGGTTTTTGATTCCCATATGCCCCTGGAGATCACCATTGATTTGGATGAAGAGAAGCATACCATGACCATTACCGATACCGGCATCGGCATGACCAGGTACGAACTTGAGGCCAATCTCGGCACCATTGCCCACTCCGGTTCCAGCGCCTTTCTGGATGGTCTGGCTGAGGCGGCTAAAAAGGATGTGAGTCTGATCGGGCAGTTCGGAGTCGGGTTCTATGCCGCGTTTATGGCCGCTGCAAAGGTTCGGGTGCAGAGCCGTTCCTGGGATGGGTCGGAAGGGCATGAGTGGGTCTCCGATGGCACGGGAAGTTACACCATCAGTGAGGAGTCTGGCTTGCATCGGGGCACCAGGATCATCATGGAGCTGAAGGATGATGCCCATGACTATGCCATGAAATGGAAGGTGGAAAATATTATCAAGCAATATTCCTCCTTTGTCCCTTTCCCGATCAAACTGGCCGGAGAGGTCGTGAATACGGTGTCCGCCCTGTGGACTCGCAGCAAGAATGATATTACCGAGCAGGAATATACGGATTTTTATAAGTTTGTTGGTATGGCCACCGACGAGCCCCTGTATCGTCTCCATTTTTCCGCTGATGCCCCGCTGGCCATCAATGCACTGCTCTTTGTCCCCAAGGAGAATTTTGAGATCATGGGTTTTGGCCGCGTCGATTCCGGGGTAAATCTCTACTGTCAGCGGATTCTCATTGATCAGCATTCGGAAAATGTCCTGCCCGAGTGGCTGCGGTTCCTGAAAGGGGTGGTCGACAGCGAGGATATTCCGCTCAATATCTCGCGGCAGTCCCTGCAGGATAACGCCCTGCTGGCCAAGCTGCGCAAGGTGATCACCAAACGTTTTCTTAAATTCCTCGATGAACAGGCCCAGGAAGATCCGGAGGCCTATCTCACCTTCTGGAAGACCTTCGGCATCTATCTGAAAGAGGGGATCACCTCTGACTATGAATTCCAGAAAGAGCTGGGCAAGCTGGTCCGTTTTGAGTCTTCGCGCTCAGAACAGGACAAACCGATATCCCTTGCCGCCTATGTGGAACGGATGAAAGAGGGCCAGGAGGCCATTTATTACATCAATGGCCCCAGTCGTGCGGCTATTGAGGCCGGGCCGTATGTTGAGATGTTCACCAAAAAAGATATTGAGATCCTCTACACTCTGGAACCTATTGATGACTTTGTGCTCAGTCATCTGGCCGAGTTTGATGGCAAAAAACTGGTGTCTGCTGACCGGGCGGATCTGGATCTTGGCAAGGGCGGCGCGTCTGAAGACAAGGATGAGGCCGAAAGCCAGGAGGCCGGGCAAATGGAGCAGGGGGCCAAGGCGGTGCTGGTCAGTTGGTTGAAACAGACCCTGGGAGATAAGGTCGCCGATGTCGTTGAGTCCAAACGTCTGGCCCATGCCCCGGCCATGATTGTCAATCCTGATGGCTACATGACCTCTTCCATGGAGCGGGTAATGGCTGCCAGCCGCCGGGAAAAAGGGTTGGCGCCAACAAGCAGCAAGAAGAACCTGGAGATCAATACCGCCAGTCCATTGATCAAGCAGTTGGCCGAGTTGCAGAAAAGCGACGAGCTCTTTGCCGCCGAGGTGGCGGCCCAGATCTATGATAATGCCATGATCCAGGCCGGACTGGTGGTTGACCCCCTGGCCATGGTGGAGCGGAATTACAAGATTCTGAACCGGGCCGCTGGCTGTGCATGACATAAATATTGAAAAAAGGTAACTGCTCAGGTAGATAGTATGTAGGTGTTTAGCCTGACAGGCTAAAAGACTACAGCCTTAACAACCTGAGTCGTTACGTCTTTTGTTCAAGAGTTTCCTTTTTTAACGGAGAGAATGAGATGTCCATTTGCGCGATATTTGTCTCTACACGTCGTTTTGCTGGTTTATTATTAACCACTGTCTTGCTTTGTCTGGCCATGTCTGGCTGCTATAACCAACCTGTGCGTCATCTGGGCTCGGATGTCGGTCTGATCAAGGCCGGAGAGACCACCCGTCAGGAGGTGCTTTCTTTGCTGGGGGATCCGGATTCCACGCGGATGGTCTCGGCCACGACTGAAGAGTGGACGTATCAGGAAGAAGACAAGTCACTGTTGCAGCAGGCACCCGTGGTGGGGGGGGCGTTTTCCGCCAAAGGGGTCAAGACGGTTGTCTTGACCCTGAATGGCGACATTGTGACTGCGGCCCGTTATGGTGACTATAGCAAAGGTGAGTTTGACTGGAAGGATGATTATAAGTGGCAGAAGATTGACCAGAAGGCTGAAACTACAACTGAAACAAAAACCGGTAGTAAGTGAGAGATCTGACAGATCGTTTTGAGACCATTCGTCAGCGGATGGTACAGGAACAACTGATCAGCCGTGGTATCCATGATCAGCGGGTGCTGGCGGCCATGAGAGAGGTGCCGCGGCATCTCTTTGTCGATGATGCCATGCAGGCCAATGCCTATGGTGATTATCCGTTACCTATTATTGATGGCCAGACCATCTCCCAGCCCTTTATTGTGGCTTACATGACCCAGGCCCTGCAATTGACAGGTACGGAAAAAGTTCTGGAGATCGGGACGGGGTCAGGGTATCAGGCGGTTATCTTATCCCGGCTGTGTGCCAAGGTTTATACCGTAGAACGGCTCAATAATCTGCTTGCCAGTTCTCGTCGAGTCTTTGACCGGCTGCGCTGTTACAATATCCAGTCCAAATTTGATGACGGGACTCTGGGGTGGCCGGAGTATGCCCCCTATGATGCCATTATGGTGACGGCTGGCGGTCCTGAGATTCCGGCGCCACTCGTGGCGCAACTGGCAGATCCCGGCAGGATGGTGATCCCTGTTGGTGATCAGGACGTACAGGAATTACAAATGGTTACCAAAAAAGATGGCCTTGTCCAGGTGGAACTCCTTGAACGTGTTCGCTTTGTTAATCTGATCGGGGAACATGGCTGGAATAAGTAGGAGCGGCCTCAGCCGCAATTTCCTCCGACCTTCATTTTGATTATGGCTGAAGCAGATTCCTCACTCTACAGGATATTGCAGGTTGCCATATCGGCGCTGCCGCCGGCGGCAATCTTCTGATAGAGATTCCACAGGTGTTCGTCTACCCTTTTCTGACGAGCGTTGGCGTCTGCTTTCATAAATCGGCGGCAGGCGCGTGGTCCGCCGTTATATGCCGCATAGGCGGCGCGGGCGGCGAGATCAGGATTGCCGTTTTCTTTGGCTGTTTGTGTGCCATACTCCTTAAAGTAGCGCATCAGAATTTGACATCCTGCATTGATGTTGTAGGCTGCATCCCATTGTAATCGTTCTATATTGTAAAATCCTCGCCAGACATGATGATTGATCTGCATGATGCCAAGCCCCCCTGACTGAGATCGCAGTGTGACGATCTTGTCGTTTTTGCGTTCATATTGCTGCCAGCAGCTTTCAATCATGGCGGTGGCAGGAACCAGATGCTTGTAGATTGTTGCATAGCGAGGGGCAAGACCGGCATGCTTTACCTGTTCACTGGCAAATGAATTCAGTAGTTGGGCAATGATTTTCTCATATTCATTCAGTTCTTTTGGGGTCGGTATCCAGCGATTCAGACGTTTGTCCAGATCGGTGCCAATCATGATTATGGGCGGGGAGCTTTCGGCATGGGCGACCCCTACCAGAAAATTCAAAAGGTACTGGCCTGTTGTCGAACCCTGCGTTGGGGCTGGTGGGCTTGGTGTCGAGTCTTGTGTCGGTGGCACCGGTATGTCTTGCTCTCTTATCGGCTCTGGTGCCGTTTGTGGTGTTGAACCGGGTGTTGAATTCGGTACCGGAGCAGGTGTCGGTACTGGCACTGATTCCGGCGGAAAATCCGGCCGTGATTCCGGCGGAAAATCTTGCAGTAAATCTGATGGTAAATCCGGCCCTTTTTCTTGTGTCTTTTGTTCTGGTTCTTCCGGTTGAAACTGGAACAGTTCGCGCAGGACAGGATCGATCTGCCAGTCAAAGCGCAGGGGGTCTTCTCCGGAACCTGGTTGCAGCATCCTTGCCAGTCGCCGCAGGCCATCACTGGTAAGATGGATGCCAAGGTCCGGGGCGGCGCTATCCAATGTCAGCAGGGCGTCTCCGGCATTGACGAATGTCATGTAGCGCAGCAGTTGTTTTTGCATCAGGCCATTTTTCTGGCTGTTATTTTCGATGATGGGGCGTAATTGCTCCCAGGCATCGATAAATAACAGCCGTAATGGATCCTCGCTCTCCTGTGGAGTCTGGCCGGTCAGGATCATCAGCAGTTGATATCGGCTGGTAATGAGCAGGTCAAAGAGATGTTTCTGTTGCTGAGCATCAACAGCTGCATTTACTGTATCAGCGCTGAGGCTCTTGATGATAAAGACCAGAAAGGCATCGAACGGTTCAAAAACATGCTGGAGCTTCTCCATTTCCTCAAAACCGAGAGGCGCCTGAGGCGGCAGAGGCGCCACGGTTTGGGTCTGGTAGTCAGCCACAGTCAGGAGCAAGGGGACGATAAGACCGTCAGCGCTGGTGCGCAGGGTTCCGACGGTGAGCGTATTCAGGGCAGCCTCAAGTGGCGCTGTATTTGTCGGGGAGGAACAGGCACGGAGCACAGCCGTAATATCTTTTTTGGGCATGGCCAGATCAAAGGCGTATTGCTCCAGACGAGGATGCAGAAAGCGCTTGGAGAGCTCCCAGGCAAATCCGGAGACCACAGGCTTGCCGCCTTGTTCATTGTAGATGGCGGAGTCAATAATGCGATAACGCAGCTGCCATTGGGGATCCACATAAAAGTTTAACTTCATGAGAATGGAGCCTCTCCATTTGACTACCGACGGCAGGACGCCGAGTGAGTCGAATCCCATTCCGGCGGTCGCGTTGCAACTGAAATAAGGCTGACCGTCACGGATGGATAACTGGGGCTTGGAGATATGAAGATAGTTGTAGGAACCCTCCTGAAAGAGTACAGTAGGGCGCTCTGGCTGCGGGGTGAGAGACTCCACCAGGGCGTTTTGTAAGATCTGGGCCCGCAGAAAAAGAGGCAGTTCAACGGTTTTGGCGCTCAGAGGAGTTGCTGCTGTTGTCAGCAGAAGACAGAAGAACAGGAATGATGGAAAGAGTCGTTGCATAAAAGGTTATTGAGTCTGAGTTGTAGTCTTTTAGTCTGTCAGGATTGTCTCTCTATCCATCTAAACACTTACCGCTACCACTTACTCCTTACCACTTACCACTGAAAACTTAAAACTTTTTTCATATCATGCACGAGATAAAACCTGGACAATCGGTCGAACTGTTGAAGGAATTGCATATTCTTACCCGAGACGGGAAGATGAATCAGGACAGCCGGCGTAAACTGAAGCAGGTCTATCATCTCACCCAGTTTATTGAGCCGCTCCTGCAGGAAATCCAGAAAGATCACCAAGATGTCCAACTTGTTGACCATGGGGCTGGAAAGTCGTATCTGGGCTTTATCCTTTATGATCTTTTTTTTAAAAAGCTGGATAATGGGTCGCACATTTATGGGATTGAGACCCGGGATGAGTTGGTGCAAAGGTCTCAGGAACTGGCCCGGCGACTGGAGTTTCCCGGCATGTCTTTTTTGACCTTGTCAGTGGCCGAAGCAACGAATTCCTCCCTGCTGCCGGCCAAGGTTGACATCGTGACCGCCCTGCATGCCTGCGATACGGCAACCGATGATGCCATCCACTTTGCCTTGCAGAAAGAGGTGCAAAGTATTGTCCTGGTGCCCTGCTGCCAGGCGGAAGTGGCGTCAGTATTGAGAAAAAATAAGGGCAAGAGGCTGGGTGGCGATGTCCTTACTGAAATCTGGCGGCATCCCCTGCACACCCGTGAATTTGGCAGTCATATCACCAATGTGCTGCGCTGTTTGCAGCTTGAGGCCCATGGGTATCAGGTGAGTGTCACTGAACTTGTGGGCTGGGAGCATTCGATGAAAAATGAGCTTATCCTTGCCATCTCCGGCAAAATCATGCGGCGCCTGCTGCGGGCAATCGCCAAAGGCGAAGCCATTACGCAGGACATTTCAACGCTGG
>JANMTN010000079.1:0-6357 GCA_031390685.1 Desulfobulbaceae bacterium | reverse complement strand
TTATCAAAAACATGACCCCAACCGAAGAGGCCATGACCGCCGGTAATTTCACCATCACCTACAGTTTTGCCGGAATCACCATGGGCAATTGGCCGGCTGTCCAGAAAGAAATCACCGTTCCCCTGGCAGATGCTCTCCCTTTTATGGAAACAACAAGAGTGAATTTCTGGCTCGACCAACCTATTCCCATTACTGCTATCGAAGAAACCCTCCATAATACTACCTGTACCATCGCCTTCAAGGGCGTTCTCGGCCAGGAAAGCGATGCTGTTGTCGGGAAGGTCTTCAATCTGGCCATGGTGCTTAACCTGAATGAGGATTGGTATTCCCTGGCAGGAAATTACCCATGGAAACATACCACGGTCGCGGATAACCCTGATAACGGTACGACCTCGAATGTCATCATTGACAAAGTGCTCGTCAAGGACAATGTACGGTTTGCCAGCGGTGACAATAAGGCACGCTACAACAGCACTTCTGTCGAACTGGTGGATGCTGCCAATCCGTCCGGTATCCTCATTACCCCCACAACATATATCGAGTATAAAGTTAACGATATGTCAATTGTGAACAAACCGGCGGCTCCTGTGGGGATCACTTACGATTTTCAAGGCATATGGCTTTATTTCAACAACGACCTCATCATCCAGCTTGGACACGATTCTTTAGTGAGATGGACCAGTAAAACCGCATACTGGAACTGTGATCCCGGCTATATTTTAATAGATAATATTTATCAAGTGCTTCAGTATTGGGGGCTGGAGATTTCAGAGCCACTTTATCTGAAACGAATATCCATGATACAGCAGTTATTGGTGTCGCCTGACTCTCCTCTTGATACCAGTCAGCACATGGAGGTTGACTTTTTTCGTGTTATAGATGGCGCCATAAAGACAGGAGAGACGGTGGTATCACCATAAAGACAAAATATACGACTATCAATGTTCAGGAAGCTCGCACGGTGATGTAGCGACTTCCCTCTCATTTTACCCCAGATCAATGTGCCCAATTTCGCGGCTATGCTGTCTTCCGTGCAATTGGGCATAAATAAACCCAATTATTCCCTCCCTCCGTTCCCCTTCCCCCGCCTTGATCTGAAAAGCGCTTTCAGCAGCAACCTCAGAGGTACCTGTTCCGTACCTTACAATTTTGAGAAGGCATTGACTTTTCCTCTCTGGTTTACCTATGCTGAACCCATATTCTGGTTGATTTGTGAACGATATTGACCTGAAGGGGATTGGGATACTTCCAAGACTTAATCCTGTTCTGGTCCTGACACGGGACCTCATCTTTCGATGCGAGGCAGGATATGGAGGTCAGGAATATTCTGGAGACAGATGACGTGATCGAGTATATGTTATAAGCGGTGATTGAGGTGAAGTTATGGCCATGGGCACCGGAAAAGAGGAATAGATCAGCCGTGCTGATCCTGCGCCGGCAGGAAGGGGCGGATAGCGAAGGCCGCAAGCAAAGTTGCCCTTAATAATTACCATCTGCCATCATAAAGGAAGATGTCATGGCATCCGCACTTTTGAATAAATTGCGTGCCCCCGGGGATTTCTGGGGCGGACTATCATCCATGCTGGTGGCCTTACCGGCGGCGGTGGCCTTTGGGGTCACTGTCTATTCGGCGATCAGTCCGCACTATGCCGCATTTGGCGCCCTGGCAGGGATTCTGGGCGCGGCTGCCCTCGGCCTGATCGCCCCTGTTTTTGGCGGCACCGATCGCCTGATCAGTGCGCCTTGCGCGCCGGCGGCGGCGGTATTGTCAGCCTTTGCCATCGAGCTCGTAAAACAAGGTGTTGCCCCGGTAAGCATTGTCCTGCTGCTGACCGTGCTGGGTCTCTTAACGGGTCTGGCGCAGATCCTGCTTGGCCTGCTCGGGATTGGGCGGATGATTAGATACATCCCCTATACCGTGGTCAGCGGCTATTTAAGCGGAGTCGGCATCATCATTATCACCAGTCAGATCAAGAATTTTCTGGGTGCTGCCACGGATACCTCATGGTGGCAGGTTGTTGTGGATCCGGGGTTGTGGGATCTGCGCAGTATCGGGGTAGGCTCGGCGACCGTGATCGTCGCCCTGCTCGGGCCTAAAGTTACCAAGGCGGTTCCCGGCACGATCCTTGGCATATGTGCCGGATTGTTGACCTATTTCGGGCTGGCCGTTGCCGATCCGTCGATGATGACCCTTGCTGGTAACAAGCTGGTACTGGGAGACATTGGTGTGGCGGAAGGAGGGTATCTCAGTACGCTTGTCACTCGCTGGCATGATCTGGGTGATTTGACGCTTGCCCAGGTCGGGGCCCTTCTCGGCAGCGCGCTGACCCTGGCCGCCCTGCTCTCCATTGACACCTTGAAGACCTGCGTTGTAATTGACCAGAAGACGCGGACCCGTCATGAGCCCAATCGTGAATTATGCGCCCAGGGGCTGGCCAATATCACCTCGTCCATGATCGGCGGCCTGCCTGGCTCCGGTACCATGGGCGCGTCCATGGTGAACCTGAACAGTGGCGCGCAGACGCGCGTTTCCGGGATCATGGAAGGCATTCTGGTGCTGGTGGCAGCGCTGGCATTGAATAGTGTTATTGCCTGGATTCCCTTTGCCACCCTGGCCGGAATCCTCATTGTTATCGGTCTGCACATGATCGACACCGAACCCCTGCGATTCCTGGAGTCGCGGGAAACGGTGCTTGATTTTGCGGTGGTGCTCACGGTAGTCACCATTGCCCTGACGGTGGGGCTGATTGCAGCGTCTGGCGCCGGTGTTGCCATGTCCATCCTGCTTTTTGTCCGTGAACAGGTCGGCGGATCGGTGGTGCGGCACAAGTCCTTTGTCCATCAGCGCTCATCGACCTGGTCCAGATCAGAGGCCGAGAGGCGCATGATTGAGCAGAATGGTGAAAAGGCAATTATTTTTGAATTGCAGGGCAGCCTTTTTTTCGGCACCACTTATGAACTCTATTCTACCCTTGAACCAGAGATCAAAAACCGTGATTATGTCCTCCTCGATCTGCGCCTGGTGCAGTCGGTGGATATCACGGCTGTGCACATGCTCATCCAGGTGCGGGATATGCTCTCAGAGCGCGGCGCCTTTCTGCTGCTCAGCAATGTGCGTGAAAAGCTCCCTAAGGGGCGCAATCTGCGGGAATTTTTTGCGCAGACTGGTCTGACGGATGGAAGTGACACGGTGCATATTTTTCCGATTCTTGAGACCGCCATTGAATGGGTGGAGGATCGTCTGATCGGGGATATAAAGGCGCCGGTGGATGAAGAGGTGCTTTTGCGATTACAGGAGATGGAGCTCTTTCAGGGACGCAAGGATGAGACCCTGGTCGATCTGGAGGAACGCCTGGAACAGCGATCTTTCAAGGCCGGAGAGACTATTTACTCCATTGGTGATCAGGGGCATGAAATTTACCTGATCCGGCGCGGTGAAGTCAGGATCATGGCGCCAGTTGGTGGCAGCAGGCAGCTGCATCATGTGGCAACCATAGGCCGGGGAGATTTTTTTGGCGGCCTGGCCTTTCTCGATGGCCGCCCCCGCAGTGATAATGCCATCGCCCACACGGATACCGATCTGTATATGCTGACCCTGGAGCATTTTAATCAACTGGCCGATGAGCATAAACGGCTGGCATTTGTGTTGATCACTGCCCTTTCCCGAACTCTTGCCCATCGTCTGCGTCATGCCAATGGCGAACGAACGGTGCTGCAGGCTTAGATGTAAATTCAAGGAGCTAACCACGATGAACATCCATGCAAAACGATTCAAGCTGACCCTGGAGTTTGACGGCAGCCGCTACAGCGGTTGGCAGAAACAGGATGATGCCAAAACCATTCAGGGCAGCCTGCTCAAGGCCGCCACAGATCTCTTTGGCGCGCAGGTGGACGTGCAGGGCTGTGGCCGCACCGATGCCGGAGTGCATGCCCTGTGTTTTACTGCCCATCTGGAGGCCCAGACCGACTTGCCTCCCCAGGAGATCAGGCAGAAATTGAATGAATTATTACCTGGGGATATTGTTATCCTGGAATGCAAACGGGCCGGGCCTCGTTTCCACGCCCGGCATAACTGTATTGGCCGGAGTTATTGCTATCGGATTGCCAGACACAAAACGGCCCTTGGCCGGGACTATGTCTGGCAGGTTCTGGAGCCACTGGATGAGAAACGGATGCAGGAAGCGGCCTCAGTGCTGGTGGGACAGCATGATTTTACATCCTTCACCGACCGGCAGGTGGTGAAGAAAAAATCACCCCTGGTCATGGTCAATACATGTCAAATCGTGGCAACAGATGATTTAATCCTGCTTCGGATCGTAGGATCGCATTTTCTGTGGAAGATGGTGCGCCGGATTGTCGGGGTGTTGGTTGCAGTTGGCAAGGGGCAGCTTGCTGTGGCGGAAGTGCAGCATTTTCTGCAGGAGCCGGTTATTCTCACACAACATACAGCCCCAGCCCAGGGACTTTTTTTTGAGCGCGCCTTTTATGATCAGGAAGAACTGGACGCCTTTCTGGTTGGGGATAAATTGCGGCCCGGACTTTTTCGATAGGCCGTCGTTCAGGTAAGCGAAGAATCTGAAAACAACCGTAACATTGCAATGCTGCGACCGGCAGTCTCTCTTCATACCCCAAGAGTACTTCCGTCGGGGCGTCCACCATAGGGCGAGAATCATTTCTATTGAGGAGGCTTTCTTGAGAACGTTTCTTTCTCAGGAAAGCCTTTTTTTATTCGCCAACCGCTCTTTAACCTGCGTTTTACAGGCATCATATTCCGCTTTGACAAGTTTTCTCTCCATCATCGACACCTTGGCGCAATAAGCGGCAATATCGTGATCCTGCCGACAGAATTCCTCCATCTCACTTTCCTGCTCAGGAGAAAGCGTTTTATAATCGTGGAGTTTTTCGACGAAATAGAAAAATACCAAGGCCGGACCTACAAAGAGAACAAGGGCGATGTTCTCAAGGAGGTCTCCATGGGCCGAGCCAAAAACAACCTGGAAAACCGCAAGCAGGATGGCGCAGAATATCAGGGCCAGAAGATAGAGGATGATGCGCCGATATTTTCTCTTGGTCTGGAAGACATCGGCCGGAGGGTCTTGGGTGATATCGATGTCCATTTTTTCCTTAATTTCAGGCTGGGTATCGCCCGGTTAACGTAAGAGGATAAAGGGTCAGAGAGCATGAGGACCAACCCATTCAATTTCTCAAGCAAAAATGAATTTGCATGCTGCGTCTATTTCTTCCGAGGATCCGCGCCCGTCTCGAACATTTCAAACAGGTCATAAAAGAGCCGGGCAACCGCGCTGAAATGGGGCGCCGAACCTGAACCGGCGTATGCCTTGGTCAACTCCATGGCCCTGGCAAAACTCTCCTGACTGGCCGATCCCTGTGGATCCCGGATCACCTGTACAAGTGCCTCTCCTACATCTTTTTCGCTCATTGTTCCCCCCTATCGTTCTTGCTGTACTAAATTTTTATTGCAAATAAAACAGAGGACAGAGCAAGCCCTCTCCTCTCACAAAACCGGCCCCGTTCACAGAGCCTGTACCTTTATACCGTCAAATGGTGTTTGAATACCAATGCTTTCCAGCTGCTCACCGTTTTCAATAACAGCAATTCAAACAATTCTCCCCATATTGATACTTTTGTGACAACTTTGCCAGATGTTTAGGACTATCTTTATGCGGGACGTGATACACTCAATATTAACAGGGGCGCTTGACAAAAATAATGGGAAAAACTATTGCTGAGGTCCTGATACGCTGTCAAACCCGCTCCCGTCCGTTTTTCTTCCCCCTGCAAAAGGGCTGTAGTCAGCCTCACTGACCTCCGGCGAGACCTTCATCAACAGCATGATCGTCAAGCAGATCTGAGGCTTCTCCTGTCTGGAAGAGCCCCAGATCCTGCAAGTCAATGTCAGCAATCACCGTCTAAACTTGAAAAAAAAGTTTCGCTACCTTGGCAATATTGTGACCGAATCGGAAGTGGGATATTGTTTAAATGGCAATCATGAGTCAATAAGACAATAATGAAGTCGGGAGAAATCCATGCCCGGGGGAAGCAGGAAAATGCAATCAAGAAAAATGAAAAGGGGTAGCAGTAAATTCTGTCACCCCCTGATTTTTCATATGATGCCAAAAAACTCCCGGTCATGCTGGTCGCCACACTCATCGCCGTGCGGCTCCTAAGGCGTCCTGGGCGGGCACTGGTTGGCTCGCGGCCTGCAGTCGCGCGTGCTCCTCGACGTCATATGATGCGAAGACTTCGCGGGCCGACCTGGTTTCCGGCAGCACATAGACGATGCCATCCGTCCCGGTAAAAGCCGGGCGCACTACGTTCTTGAAAAACTTCGCCGGA
>JANMTN010000058.1:0-8264 GCA_031390685.1 Desulfobulbaceae bacterium | reverse complement strand
TTTTACCACTTCAGAAAAAGCAGCCGCATCAAGGATGGCCATATTGGAAAGAACCTTCCGGTCAAGTTCAATTCCTGCCTTTTTCAGGCCGCCGATAAGCTGGCTATAACTGATGTCATTCATGTGAGCGCCGGCATTGATGCGAGCAATCCATAAGCGACGGAAATCACGTTTTTTTGTCCGCCTATCTCTGTAGGCATACACAAGTGCACGGTCAACGGCCTCTGTGGCAGTACGATAGAGACGACTGCGTCCACCCCGGAAACCTTTGGCCAGCTTCAATACTTTATTTCTTCTTCTTCGGGCTTTAAAACCTCTTGTCGCGCGTGGCATTTTTTACTCCTTGTTGACTCTGCTGCCCTTGATCATAAGGGATAACAGGAAAAACTAAAATGTTTAAATAATCTCTTTAACAGCCATACCCAGGGGGCAGATTACATGTATGGCAAAATCCTGCGAATTCCTTTGACATCAGCGCAATTCACCAGACCTGATTTTCTCAGATTACGCTTCCTCTTTGTGGTTTTTTTAGTCAGAATGTGACTGGTAAAGGCCTTACCACGTTTAATCTTTCCTGATCCGGTCAGCTTGAAACGTTTAGCTGCGCCTCTTTTTGTTTTCATTTTTGGCATAATTCTGCTCCTTTGCACTTCCTATAGAGTGTTGCCGATTTTTCTTTATCCAAAGAACGAGGCAACAACTTCTATTCAGTTTAACTACAGTTTTATCTCATTTCCGATAAAATAAATTATTTCAGTTTTTTTATCAACACTCTCACGTCTTGGGACCGACAAACATCACCATCTGTCGCCCTTCCATCTTCGGTTCCTGCAGAATAACCGCATCTGCTTCCAGTGCGGCGGCAATCTTCTGCATGGCTTCCAGACCAATGGTCTGACAATAGACAATCTCACGGCCACGGAAACGCATGGTAAGTTTCACCTTGTTTTTCTGTTGCAGAAACTTGACAACACTTCTGATCTTGAAATTCAGATCATGTTCATCGGTTTTGGGCCGGAATTTAATTTCCTTGGTCTCAACTGTCGTTTGCTTCTTTTTTGCTTCCTGCTCTTTTTTTGCCTGTTCGTAACGAAACTTATCGTAGTTCATTATCCGACAAACAGGTGGATCAGCATTCGCTGAAACCTCCACTAAATCAAGCCCTTCATCATCGGCTATCTTCAGTGCTTCGTCCACGGTTACTACACCCAACGGACTACCATCACTCCCAACGAGTCGGATCTGAGGGTGACGAATCATGTCATTGATATTGGCCTTTACTTCACGTTGGACCGGGGCTCTTTTTCCTCTTTGTTTAATATCTCTACCTCCCTGCGGTTACGAACTCAACACATTAAACGCCCTGCCATCCGGCCAGACCGTTAAACCATTATTTACAAAATATACCTGACCCAAAAACTACGAACCCTAAGCCGTTGTAATAAAATAGCTATAATATTACAACACGATGAACGGCATAAGGCGCTGTAACGAAATGTTCAGGAATGTAATGATATTTCGTAACAGCCCCTAAAGCCCGCGCAACTCTTTACATTCATCGATAATTTTTACCGCAAAATCAGAAACCGTCATCTCCGGCAGGTTTTTACCATCACGCAGGCGAACAGTCACCGTGCCGTTCTCTTTTTCTTTGTCACCAATAATGAGCATATACGGGGTCTTGGCCATCTGCGCTTCCCTGATTTTATAATTCAGTTTCTCATTGCGCAAATCTTTTTCCACCCGCACCCCCAGTTTTCGTAACTGGGAATAAAGCTGCTCACAATAATCCGCCTGGGCATCGGTGATGTTCAGCACCCTGGCCTGCGCCGGGGCCAGCCAAAGAGGAAAGGCACCCGCATAATGCTCTATCAGTACCCCGATAAAACGCTCCAGGGACCCCATCAAGGCCCGATGGATCATGATGGGCTGATGTTCCTGGTTATCAGCGCCAGTATAACTCATATCAAAACGCTCCGGCAGATTGAAGTCAACCTGGATGGTGGAGCATTGCCAGGAGCGGCCCAGTTGATCCTTGATCTTGATATCAATCTTGGGGCCGTAAAAGACGCCTTCGCCGGGATCGAGAGAATAGGCGAGTCCTTTCTTATCCAATGCCTGCTTCAGGGCCTCTGTTGCCTTCTCCCAATTCGCGTCACTGCCGACATATTTTTCCGGCCGGGTGGAGAGATAGATATCATACTGATCAAAGCCAAAGGTCTTGAGAATCAGCAGATTCAGCTCAAGAATATTGACAATCTCATCTTCGAGTTGTTCAGGCTGGCAGAAAATATGGGCATCATCCTGAGTAAAACCGCGGACCCGCATCAAGCCATGCAGGGCGCCGGCACGTTCATAACGATAGACCGTGCCCAGCTCGCACCAGCGGATGGGAAGCTCGCGATAGCTCCTCTTCCGGCTATTGTAGATACCGATATGAAACGGGCAGTTCATCGGTTTAAGCTGATACTGCACCTCGTCAATAGCCATGGGCGAGTACATGTTTTCCCCGTAAAAATCAAGGTGACCCGAGGTCTTCCACAGATCCTGACGGGCTATATGAGGAGTGTACAGCAGCTCGTAATCGTGATTATAGTGGGCCTCTTTCCAATAATCCTCAATCAGCTTTCTGAGCAGTGCGCCCTTAGGCTGCCAGAGGATAAGGCCCGGCCCGATCTGATCCTGGATAGTGAACAGCTCAAGCTCTTTGCCCAACTTACGATGATCCCGCTTCTTGGCCTCTTCCAGGGTGAACAGATACTTCTTCAGGGCCTTCTGATCAAAAAAAGCAGTGCCATAAATTCGTTGCAGGACGTCGTTTTTCTCATTTCCGCGCCAGTATGCTCCGGCAACTCTCAGCAATTTGAAGGCCTTGAGCCAGGAGGTATCGGGAAGATGGGGACCTCGACACAGGTCTATAAAATCACCAAGCTGGTAGGTGGAGACCGCGTCGACACCAAGGTCCCGAATGAGCTCCACCTTATATTTTTCGCCCTGCTTCTCAAAAACGGCAAGGGCGTCAGAGGCCTTGACTTCATTACGAATGAAAGGAAGCGCCTTGTTGGCAATCTCCTCCATGCGGGCCTCTATCTTTTCAAAATCATCCGGACTAAAGGTCTTGGCAAAGGCAAAATCGTAATAAAATCCATCCTCAATGGCTGGCCCAATGGCGACCTTGACATCATTTCCAAAGAGATCCCGGACGGCCTGGGCCATAACATGGGCGGCGCTGTGTCGCAGTATTTCAAGTCCCGCAGCGGTATCAATCTGAATGGGACTGATAACGGTATCTTTTACCAGGATGGTGCTGAGATCTACACTTTCACCATCAACAATTGCGGCAACCGTAAGCTTGCGCTGCTTGTTGGACATAAGCTGAGCAAATGCCGCCTGCACTGATGTGGAGGCCGGCAATTGGACAGTTTCACCATCCTGGAGAGTAACCTGAATATCTGTCATCTAGAATATCTTTATAAAGGGGTCTGCAAGCAATCCGTCGTTCAAAAATAACTGTAAAAATGCGCTCGATACAAATAAATTCCCCAAAAATAAAGGCCAAAGAGGAAACGAAAGGTATTACGTCCGTTTTTCTTTAGCCTTATTTCTGGTAGGCGCGGGCGGTTTCGAACCGCCGACTTCTACCATGTCAAGGTAGCGCTCTCCCCCTGAGCTACGCGCCTATTTAAAACAGTGCCGCTTAAGTATTATATTTGAATCTACCAAGGACGATGGAAACTTTCTCAATTACCAGTAAACGTGACCCCTGTCAAGGGGAAATAGAAATTACACTCCGTGCTTTCCGGAAGGATCAGTCGGCATTTGTCCTGGCTTCGATGGCCCTGGCCAGAGTATATCGATCTGCATATTTTATATCCATCCCCATGGGAATCCCGCAGGCCAGTCGCGTCAGGACAGTCCCTTTATCGTGCAGTAGATCGATGAGATAAGATGCTGTGGCCTCACCTGGAACTGTGGAACTGGTGGCTATAAGCACCTCCCGGACAGCTCCACTGTTAATTCTGGCCTTCAACTCCTCAATCTTGATCTCACCCGGCCCGATCCCGTCCATGGGCGAGAGAACACCATGGAGGATATGATAATGGCCGTGAAAGCTTCCGGTCTTTTCTATGGCCAGAAGGTCTCCCGGTTGCTCAACCACACAGATCATGGCCCCGTTTCTCCGCGGATCCGCACAGATGACACAGGGGTCGTCTTCAGAAAAGGTATAACAGCAGGAACAGAGCTGGATTGCATCGTGCAATTCAGTCAGGGCGGAGGCCAACTCCCAGGCGTCTGCCCTGGGGCGTCGCAGGATATTCATGGCCAGCCTGGCTGCCGTTTTATTGCCAATCCCGGGCAAACGGCCCAGATCCCGAATCAGGCGGTCAAGGGCTGGAGGAACGATCTGCACGTCAAAATCCCTTTTAACCAAACATATTGGAAAGACCAGGGAGGTTCAAGCCGCCGGTCAGTTTACCCATTTCGGCCTTTCCCATCTCCCTTGCCTTGCGCAGGGCATCATTCGTTGCCGCCACGATCAGATCCTGAAGCATATCAGCCTCTTTTTCGACGATAACGGCCCGCTCAATCACAATGGAGAGGATTTCACTTTTGCCATTGGCCTTAACCGTGACCATACCGCCGCCAGCACTGCCGGTAACCTGTTTATGGGCAAGCTCTTCCTGGATCCTGGCCATATTTTGTTGCATCTGCTGGGCCTGCTGCATAATGCTGCTCATATCCATATTGTTACTCCTCAATAGAAATATTGATGATTACTGGTCTCGTGAAAAGTCACCAAGGAGATGGCGACGCCATTAAACTTACCTGAACCGTGGCCCCACCCGTATATCCCCTATCTGGCCATTAAATATCTCCGCAGTCATCAGGACCAAAGGATCATTGGCCAAAAGGTGCCGCTCTTTCAAAGGGCTTTCCGACCCATCTTGCTCCGCCTCACTGCTTTGATCAGGAAGGATAAAACGCAGGGAGAGCTCTTTCTGAAAAAAATCAAGGGCAAACTCGGTGAGTTTTTTTTTGGTATCGTCCTTGCGCAACAAGGTACAATTTACGGGATCCGCATAGTGGAGCAACAACTCAGCCCCCTGCTCTTTGGCCGAATCAGCCCGTTGCAGATCCTGGGCCATCCAGACAGATCGCTCACGCACATAGGCGATAAAGTCCATCCAGTCGCGGCGTACACTTCGCTGATGGGATTCAATATGCGGAACCAAATTTTCATCCGGGCTGATCTGCAGTTCTGCCGGCGTTGTTATGGGCGGGTCATCGGAAGAGATTCCCTCCCCCGGTGCATGCTGTTCTGTTTTGATCTGCTCTGTCGGCGCAGGAGGCCCCGCTGAACTTGCTGGTTCTTCAGGTTGCTGGCTTACCTCAACATCCTGTTTACTCACAGTTTTTTGATCAGCTACGGGAGACTGGGGCAGTTTTTTTTTTACCATGGATGAAACAGGCTCACCTGCCCCCTCTCCCATCTGGCTCCTGTCTTGCGGACTTCCTCCTGCAAGCAAAGTATCGAACCGGGAGAGCAGGGTAGCAACCGGGATCACCTCGCTGCTCTGGATGATTTTGAGAAAGCTTGTCTCCATGACCAGTCGAGGCTGGCCCGAATAGCGCATCTCCTCAACACCCTGCATCAACAGGGTGAGCTTCATATGCAGGGTCTGGGTAGTATGGTTGTCCGCCAGTTCCTGGAAAAGCGCCAGTTCCTGTTGCGAGATATCAAGCAGCTCATCACATCCCTTAATCTTGCAGAGGATCAGCGCCCGGAAGCAGCCCAGCAGATCTGCGGTAAATCGCTTCAGGTCCATGCCATAGGAAAATGTTTCATCCAGCGCCTGGAAGGCAGCTCCTGGATCCTGTTCCAACAGAGCTCTTGTCAACTTGAGGATAACCTCACGACTGACCAGACCAAGCACCTGGATCACATCATCGGTACTGATATCTTTTTCACCGAAGGAAAAGACCTGATCCAGGAGACTGAGCCCATCCCGGACAGAGCCATCGGCCTCCCGGACAATAAGATCCAAGGCGCCCTGCTCGATCTGCACCCCATCAGCCTCCGCCAGATTACGCAGATGCCTGCCAAGATCTACCGGCACGACGCGCTTCAATTCATAACGCTGACAGCGTGAAAGGATGGTGATCGGGATCTTGTGCAGTTCGGTGGTGGCGAACATGAAATAGACATGGGCCGGCGGCTCTTCCAAGGTCTTGAGCAGTGCGTTGAAGGCCTCGGGGGTGAGCATGTGCACTTCGTCGATAATGATAATCTTGTACTTCGACGATGTGGGCAGGAACCGAATCTTTTCCTTGAGTTCGCGAATCTCCTGGATACCGCGATTAGAGGCGCCATCTATCTCATAGAGATCAAGAGACGCTCCGGCAGTGACAGCCAGGCAAGACTTACAGGTATTGCAGGGATTCTGGGCCGGGCCATTTTCACAGTTGATGGCCTTGGCCATGATCCGCGCCAGGGTGGTCTTGCCAACGCCACGGACGCCGGAAAAAAGGATGGCATGGGCCACCCTGTCGCGCAGAATGCTGTTTTGCAGGGTCTTGACCACCGGGCGCTGGCCGACAACCTCATCAAAGGTCTGGGGACGGGCTTTTCTGGCAAGGACCAAATAAGACATGGTTTTTTGAAGAAAGGTGGCAGGATTACGCTATTGTATTGGCAGTGACCCCAGACAAACGGGATGAAGACTGCACTAAAAAATGATAGCCGGGCACCCTGTGGCACACAAAGAGGGTCATTACCGTTGCTCCCTTCCGGACCTGGCGGAGTTCATGATTCTTTGTTGCACAGGACCCGGCTATCAAACCGAAATCTGGTATTGGATAGAAAAAAGAAAGGTTTTCCTGCAAGCACAACCCTCTTTCCTTTTTCTGAAACGATTTTATACCTGTTTTAGACCATATCGTCAAGGAAATTAGAGAAAAGGTAAAACAGAAAGAAAAGGAAAGACCGCCATGCAACGCCTTATTGACAAGCTGCTCACAATTCTATTAAGAATTAACTCTTCATTAAAAAAAAATACCAAAAAGGATTACCATGGAATTCCTTCAAACGACAACTGGTATCAACAGTATCTGGGTGGGAAGCGCCTTTCTTGCCGGCTTTGTCTTCAAACGGCTCAACCTGCCGCCTATGCTCGGTTTTCTCCTCTCCGGTTTTCTCATGAACTTTCTGGGGCTGACCAATGGATCACTGGCACTCGACCAGATTGCCGACCTGGGCATCATCCTGCTTCTCTTCTCCATCGGCCTCAAACTTGACCTCAAAGGTCTGACCAAACCAGAGATTTGGGGAGGAAGCACCGTTCATGCTCTGCTCACCATCCTCTTTCTGACCCTGATGATTCTGGGCGCCGGGACTCTGGGCGTGGCCCAGCTCACTACTCTGAATCTTGGCCAGGCCACCCTGATCGGCCTGGCCCTCAGCTTTTCCAGCACCATTTTTGCCATCAAATTTCTGGAAGAGAAAGGGGAGTTAAACGCCATGCATGGCCGGGCCGCCATCGGCATCCTGATCATGCAGGACCTGATGGCCGTCTTCTTTCTCACCCTCTCCAAAGGGGAATTTCCTTCCATCTGGGCCCTGACTCTGCCCCTTTTTCTGTTTGCCGTGCGGCCGCTTCTCATCCACCTCATCGATCATCTCGGCCATGGGGAGCTGCTTCCCCTGGGCGGACTGTTCATTGCCCTGGGGGTAGGCACAACCAGTTTTGCCATGGTGGGACTGAAACCGGACCTGGGCGCCCTGATCATTGGCATGGTGATCGGTTCCCATCCGCGCTCAACCGAACTGGCCGCTTCCCTCTACAGCTTCAAAGACCTTTTCCTGGTCTGCTTTTTCTTTCAGATCGGCCTGAGCGGCACCCCCACTCTCAATCACGCGCTCATTGCCGCGGGACTTGTCTTGGTGCTGGCAGTCAAATCTTCCCTGTACTTTCTCGTTCTGACCCGCTTCCGTCTTCGCGCCAGGACCAGCCTCCTGGCAGCTCTCAGTCTCTCCAATTATTCCGAATTCGGCCTGCTGGTCACGGCCATCGCCGCCAAAAATGGCTGGCTCCCCCCTGACTGGGTCATCATCATCGCCCTGACGCTCACGTTTTCCTTTCTGCTTTCCGCACCCCTGAACAGCAAGGCCAATGCCCTCTATGATCGTTTTGCCCCCCTGCTCCGCCGTTTCGAGACCAAAACCCGGCACCGGGATGATTCCCAGATTGATCTGCAAACAGCAG
>JANMTN010000364.1:0-1888 GCA_031390685.1 Desulfobulbaceae bacterium | reverse complement strand
TGTCGGGGAGTATCGTGATATCGAGCTTCCCACTGATATGAAATATGATCACAAAAAAAGCCTGGCTGTTCGCACCGACTCCTTTACCGGCGGGGTGTTCTATTTCAGCGGCAAGATACAACGTGACTCATTGAAAAATTTCATTCTTTCTTCCATGAAGAAGAATAACTGGAAAAGGGCTGGCGAAGTGTCGTATGACAGTGTTCTGATGGCCTTTACCAAACCTAACAAATCGTGCACGGTTGTCCTCGAAGAGGGCTTGGGCGGGTCATATGGCTCGACCTATGCAGTTATCTATGTTGCTGAAGATCTTGCCGCTAGTTCCGGTCGTAATTGATATGATGAAATATCCACGTAGTGTCTTTGTTGAAAATATGCTGATTGGCTGAGCAGATCTTGCTTGTGTTGTGAACTGCCGCTATGCCGTTTCTGGTATGGCGGCAGTTTTGTTTTTTGAGGAGTTGTTGCCATGAAATATCTTGTTTTCTGGCTCTTTTGTTTTGATGGCCATAAACTGAGGTCGGTCGTCAAGAGTGGACCTCCAATGAGCCGGGCAACTTTTTGCAATTTGTGAATTTTGCGGGTGGCGATGGGGAAATCATGTTTCATTGCCGAGGATGCATTGAAATATAAATATGGGCATGGTCTTGGCACAGCAGGAGGTTGATTCGACCCGCTGCCGGAAGAAAATTTAATGTTGAGGCTATTCTGCAGGCTCTTTCCAGGAAATCTGATGATAAAAAGTGCACTGAATAATTTTTGGGTAAGATTGCACCGTCTCTTTGCTCTGGTTTTGTGAGATGATTTCACTTTTTTGGAGGTCGATGTGAAGGCGCTTGTTACTGGCAGCACAGGATTTGTGGGGACGCATCTGATGCGTCGGTTGGATCAACCGATTGCGGTTGGCCGCAGTCTGGAAAAGATCAGGCAGCGGCTTGGTCAGGTGGAGGCGCGGGTCTGGGATCCGGGCCGATCAATAGAGCCCGCACTACTGGTTGGGGTCGACACGGTCTTTCATCTGGCTGGAGAGTCGGTCTTTAATGGCCGCTGGAACGCGGTCAAGAAAGAGAAGATCCGGGCCAGCCGGGTCGATTCCACCAGGCGTCTGGTGGATGGTATCGCCTCCTGTGTTCAACCGCCAAAGGTGTTGATCTGCTCTTCGGCCATTGGTTTTTATGGTGATCGCGGGGCTGAAGAACTTGTTGAGTCCTCAGCTCCAGGGCGTGATTTTCTGGCCGGGGTCTGCGAGGCCTGGGAGCGCGAGGCCCTGCGGGCGCAGGAGTTTGGAGTTCGGGTGGTGTGTATCCGCACCGGAATGGTACTGGGCAAAGGTGGCGGAGCCCTGGCCCGGATACTGCCCCTATTCAGGATGGGGCTGGGCGGCTGGCTGGGCAGTGGCCACCAGTATATGTCCTGGGTTCATATTGATGATCTGGTGGGGATCATGCTCCATGCGGCCAAGCAGGATGGGGTCAGCGGCCCGGTGAATGCGGTGGCTCCTGAACCGGTGACCAACAGGGATTTTACCAGGACTCTGGCCCAGGCGCTGCATCGACCGGCTCTTATCCCTGTCCCCGGCTTTATCCTCAAGTTGGCCCTTGGCGAATTTGCCACCGTTCTGCTTGCCTCGCAACGGGCTGTTCCCGAGAAGATCAGCCAGGCCGGTTACCGGTTTATCTTCCCGGCACTTAAAGACGGGCTTGGCGATCTCCTCTAATCTCATCTTTCAATCAAGCGTTACCTTTTTTGTCACTCCTTGCGTCATTTCCGGTTCGCAGCTCCAATAGTGCCTTCTGTGCAGGCCTTGTCATCGCTTGCTCATTGAAGGGCGGTGTCCCCCTCACTGTCTTTGCGTTTTTATCTTGATTTAGAAATGGAATTATGTTGA
>JANMTN010000332.1:0-3093 GCA_031390685.1 Desulfobulbaceae bacterium | reverse complement strand
AAAAAAACCTATTTCGGCTTCGGCAGGAACTGATGTGGTCAAGGATGGCCCGGTCTTTTACCACGTAGTCAGGTAAAACAACTGTCGATGGAATATTGATCAGGTTGGCGATTTTCTGCGGAAAAAACTTATTCCAGACTCCACGCCGGGGGAGGCGCAGCGACTGGAATGAGGGGGAAAACTCCCTTTTTAGGTGTAACGCAAATATAGGGGAAAAAACCAGATCCAGTTTTTATAACAAGGAGGTCGCTATAAAAACCGGATTTGGAGGGAAGATCTCCCTTTTTTAGGAGCCGTAACGAAATAATCAGTGGTCTTCCTGACCATTTCGTTACGGCACCTTATGCCGTTTGGCACTTCAGATGACGATATTTTTTATTTCAACGGCTTAATAGACACCCAGCAGGTTCAGGCCGAGCAGGATCAAACCGGCACAGGCAATACGTTTGACCATGGTCGGGCTTACTTTCTTGGCAATCTGCGGACCGATATAGCCGCCGAGGATGGCTGCCGGGAACATGGCCAGAAAGAGAACCAGATCAAAATTTCCAAACTGCATATGGCGGGCAGTTCCCATGGCGGTATTGAAGAAGATGGCCAGCAGTGAGCTGCCAACAACGATATACATAGGAAGCCGGAGGGCGACGGTCATCAACGGGACCATGAAAGGCCCACCGCCAAACCCGAACATGGATGACATGATGGCGATGAGAAAGCCGCCGGTGCAGCCGACCCACATATTGACTTCAAATTCCTGACCCCAAAAATCTACTTTCATAATGGATTCCTCCAGATAAGTTACGGTTTAGCCTTTTGCCTTGGCAGCTTCTTCCGCCCGTTTCTTGAACTCTTTCAAGATGGCCTGTTCTTTTTTGTTGTTGGCAAGATAACCCGGGGTTGTTTGCCAGAACATCAGGGCCGCCAAAATCAGAAGGATCCAGCCGAAGACAAACTTGAACTGATCCAGAGTGATCATTTCGGTCAGTTTCGGGCCGATAAATCCGCCTACCAGCATGGCGCAGCCGATACCGGCGCCGAGTTTCCAGTTGATGAATTTAATCTTGTTGTAGTTGTAAATTCCAGTTCCCTGGGCAAAGAGCACTGTGGGCATAACCGTTCCCGCGACGATAGTGTGAGGCAGGGGGAAGAGAGAGACCAGAATCGGGTTGAGGATAAATCCACCGCCTGCGCCCATCAGGACACCGAAGATAGAGATAACCAGGCAGAGGATGAAGGGCCAGAACAGGTTGATGCTGGTGCCGGCAGATTTCAGATACACGGTGGGAAAGGAGATTTTATTGTCAAAAGAGGCTACCTCACTTTTGACCTTTTTGATCGTTTCCTTATCCCCTACTTTTGTCCGCTCGGTGACTGCCGTCACGGTTAGATCGTATTTACCGGGGGCCTGACCGGTAGGAAGATTGATTTTGGCCGTGTAGGAACCATCAGGCAGCATCTCGACATCCGCTCCCAGCAGGTTACCAACAGTGCGGAAACGTCCCTTCGCCAGCTTCATTGATTCACTTTTCGTGGCTTTTTCATCCATCACCGGCAACAGATTGCCGCGAGAGCCAATAATACTGGCCATGATCGTGGCCTGATAGTTATCAATCTTGATGTTGGCGGGGGCATTGTAAGTGGCATCAGCGCCGATTTTCTTCAGGACTTCAGAGTATTTCCATTTCTTGCCGTCAGCCTTGGCCTTATCAAGCTCTCCGGCCATCTCTTTTGGGACAAGAATTTTATAAAATGCGGGCATATCCTTGGTGATATAAAATTTATAGGGAATCTTGCCGGTCTTGGGATCCTTGGCCCCATCAAAGCGGTTGGCCCGGACCTTTTTGTCCGCTGAAAAAATCTCTATATATACTTGCGATCCTGCCGGGGCCTTGCCGGTAACAAGAATATCGCCGCCATTGTCCAGGGATGTTTTGTCGATGGTGATGGTCGGGGCGTTTGCAGCGGGAGCTGCCGGGGCGGTTACAGTTGCCGGGGTAGCGGCTTCTGTTGCAGGTTGTTGTGCCCGCGCCTGTGGGGCAAACAGCAAGGTCATCGCCAGGGCGAGGGCCGGCAATACGCGAAATCTGATATTCATATTATCCACCTCCTGTTTGAAAAGGGAATGTCTTGAAAAGAAGACGGTGTCGTTTGCATTTCCTTGAGCTGTACCATTTGACCTCCTTTATGGACCTTCACTATCTGACAAACACGGACGATTGCTTAATAAAAACGTTCGTGCCTGATATGGCGTTGTCTATGTAGAGCAATAATGACGCCAACTTGGCATGATAAGATTATTTTTTATTATCATAACGAAATTGCAGTAATTATTTGAAATATTCTTCGCCTGTAAGAAGAGAATACGGCCGGAATGGGGTGGATTTGTGCAGTAAAAACTATGCACCGCTATTTTTTTGTTGCAGAATAAAAAGAGGACGCTACCCTCATTACATAGCGGAAATGTGGACAGCGGTTAAGAGAACCAGAGAAGAGCCCCCGAAAATGAGCCAGTGTTTTAATAGAAAAATAAGAGACTGGCTCATTTTCGGGGGCCATTGTAGAGTCTGGTTTTGGCTATTTATTATGGCGGGTGGGTATGAGCATGAACCGCCCCGATCGATTGCTCTTGGCGTGGGACTTGTGTTCCTGCCACTTATGATCAGGGTTTGCTCTGTGTACAAATGGATATTATCGTGAACGGATAGGTCTATGGAACCAGGGAATAAAATCGTTAAGCCTGGCTTGAACGGTACCTTTATAGGTGACAATGGCGAGAAGGTATCTCCGCCTGCAGGATGGAAATTTCTGCCGGCAGGTGATGCCGGCCTCACCAGAAAGGTTACCGCCCAAGGAGTTTTCTGGCGAGTACAGGCCCAAATGGGTCGCCGAATTATCTCTAAAGGGATCTGGGCGCCAGGAGAAACGATAGCATTGGCCAGACAGGAGGTTGAGGCTGTTCGGTCAACGGCGGCATACCAGAAGAAATTAGCAAGTGACCGTCAGCGTCGGGGCAAGAAGCAGGTTGAGTATGAGAAGGAATTTTGCCTTAAAGTCCGCACCTTCCTCGCCTTTGCCCCAAGACACCAAGAGTTG
>JANMTN010000325.1:0-8006 GCA_031390685.1 Desulfobulbaceae bacterium | reverse complement strand
ATGTTCTTGAATTTTGCATCCGGTCTGGTTTTGTACTGGTTTATCAACAATCTGCTGGCTATCCTGCAGCAATATTTGATCAATAGACAGGCCAATAAACCATTGGCAGCGTAGTTGTTTCATTCTGTGTACCCCTTTATATTGCGCCTCTCTTTGATCTCCTTGCGCACCGGGAAACACCAATTCTATCAAGGTCTCTTAAAGGAAATCAGTTTTTTGTTGAAGCTCAAGATAGAGGAAAATTTTTTGAGAATAACACTGGCATTCAACAAAAAGACTCTTTTTCAAGGTGCCTATTAAATGACAAGTGACCATTGAAGGATAGCCTATGACTTTAGAAAAAAAAGATTTTTTTGGAAAAACAGTGGCGGATGTAATCAAACAGGCCTGTGATACCCTGCAAGCACCCCAGGAGCACCTGGATATTGAGGTAATAGAGACTGGCTCTACCGGTATTTTCGGTTTTATCCGCAAGAAAGCCCACATCCGCGCCAGGGTGAAAGAGGCCGGTTCTGCCACTGAAACGGAAGTTGCACCGCCAGCAGCAAGGAAACAAACTCATCCTGTCGTGCAGAAACCTGCCCCGGCAGCCAAAAAATCCGTTCCAAAGGCGGCCCCCCCAGTAGATGAAAGCATTGAGAATGAGGCCCTGACCGGAGAGGACGACGAAGACGACTTTCCCCTTGCTCCCAGCCCGGAAGAACCACTCAGCCAGGAAAGTATTGATGGGGTGCAACACGAGCTTACACTCTTGCTCCAGTTGATGGGCCTTCCCTCACAGGTAGAGATTGAGGCACAAGGCAGTTCCGTAAGATGCCATATAATCGGCGATTTTGAAGAAGACCTCACCGGACAGGAAGGAAAAATCCTGGACAGCCTGCAGTATCTGCTGCGCAAGATCACCGCCAGAAAGATCTCCGAACGGGTACGGATCTCCATTGATGTCGGCGATTTCCGGGAAAAACGACAGGACGAATTACAGGATCTGGCCCGGGAACTGGCAACTCTCGTCAAGGCAGATGGCAAGACCCAGGTCATCCCTTCATTAAACCCATCCGAACGGCGTGTTGTGCACATGGCCTTGCAGGATGATAAAGAGATCCGCAGCCGCAGTGTGGGCGACGGCCTGTTTAAAAAAATTCTTATTTATAAACCAGGAAAAGTCAAGACCGGCGGCAATACCAGCGGTAACGCCGGCGATAACAGCGGCGGCAGTCCGAATAAACGCCCTTCATCCCGAGGAAGAAGGCGCAAAGGAAGCAAACCCACAACCGAAAGTGGCGAGAACGAATAAGCGTCATAATAAAATAGTCAGGGATATAAAGGTTGCTTGGTAATGGCTGCTGACAACGTGACGAGTGATACTATCGCCGCCATTTCCACCCCCCCTGGCGCCGGAGGGATCGGGGTAATCCGCATGAGCGGCCCCCATGCCCTTACTGTCCTGCAACAGGTCTTTCAACCCCACGACCCGGCCTGTTCTTTCCGCAGTCATCAACTCTATTACGGCCATATTCTTGCGCCGGGGGTATCCGGGCAGAAAAAAATTGTTGATGAGGTCCTGGCCGTTTACATGCGGGCCCCCATGACCTATACCCGTGAGGATGTGGTTGAGATCCATGGGCACGGCAACTTCCTTGTCCTCCAGTCCATCCTTGAACTCCTGCTCCAGTTTCCGGTCCGTCTGGCCGAGCCTGGGGAATTCACCAAACGCGCTTTTTTAAATGGCCGCATCGACCTGACCAGAGCCGAAGCGGTAATTGACGTCCTCACGGCCAGGACCCGAAAAGGGATTGAGCTTGCCCAGGGACAGCTCTCCGGCCGCTTATATGAGCAGGTGAACGCCATCCGTCAGGCCCTCGTTTATGTGCGGGCCATTGTTGAAGTCGCTATTGATTTCCCTGACGAAGACAAAGAGATTATCAATCATGTCGCTTTGAGCACAGAGCTGGAGACGAAAGTCATGACCCCCCTTTCTGCCCTGTTGCGTAATGCCGACCAAGGCAAGATCTTCCGCGAAGGGATCACCATGGTCATTGCCGGACTGCCAAATGTCGGCAAG
Organism: Desulfobulbaceae bacterium; assembly: GCA_031390685.1. Lineage (GTDB taxonomy): Bacteria > Desulfobacterota > Desulfobulbia > Desulfobulbales > Desulfocapsaceae > UBA2270. Next base: position 5,944 of record JANMTN010000325.1, on the reverse strand, counting down.
TCCAGCCTGCTTAACACCCTCCTCCAGGAAGAACGCGCCCTGGTCACCGCCATTGCCGGCACCACAAGGGACACCATCGAGGAATATGTCGATATTGATGGAATACCGGTGCGTGTCGTTGATACTGCAGGGATTCGTGATAATGCGGAAGAGATAGAACAGTTGGGGATCCAGCGCGCAAGAGAACAGATAAAACAGGCCGATCTGGTCCTGTTCATGATTGATCTGACAAAAGGGATCAGCCATGCGGATCTTGAACTGTTTGGCAGCATCCAGCATAAGCCGGTGATTCTCGTTGCCAACAAAATGGATCTGTCACCGAAAGAGCCGCCGGACCTGGAAAAATTCCGCCATCATACCCTGGCTCTGATGCAGATCTCGGCCAAAGGACAACTGGGAATCACCGAACTGAAACAAGCCATATTCAAGGCCGTAACCGGCAACAGGGAACAGTGGGAGGAAGAGGGTTGCACTCCAAATCTCCGCCACAAAGATGCGTTGACCCGGGCCTACACCGCCAGTGGCCGGGTGCTGGATGGACTACAGACAGGGATCACCAGCGATCTACTGGCCATCGACCTCCAGGAATGTCTGGCCGAGCTTGATGCTATTGTCGGCGTTACCACCACCGAAGATATCCTGGATCTGATCTTCAAACAATTCTGCCTGGGGAAATAATCAGGAAAACCAGTGACAAAGACCTTGCACACTCGATTTTATTCTTATTTTTCTCTTTAACAAAAGAAACAATTACCGACCGTTACCATTTCCCCCTCCTCCACCAGACCAACTCGGATGCCCGGACTCATCACGGAGAATAACCGCAACCTCTTGGCTGGTTTCCGTAATTTTCTGAGCCAGAATATACATAACCCCATCCTGTCCCTGGGCCTTGGAACCGCAAACCGCCACCTTATCTCCAACCTTTAATGGCATACCCTGCTCAGACCAATAGCGCTGCGGGCAGAGCACAACCATCATCCTGATTCCGCAGCAGCATGCAATCTCCACCTGGAGATTGTGGTGATCAACACCTGTCTGAATGGAAAGAATCTGGCCCGTTACTTTGGTAACGGTATTGACATCATAACCGGATTCAAAATTCAGACACCAGGTACAATCCCCTTTCATAGTTCCCCAGAAGGCCTGCGCTGAAAAAGGGAAGGAGAAGGGAAGTATCAGCAGAGAAAATAGAATGATGAATTTTGCTCGCATATCGTAAAACGGAGGACGTCTCCGTCCTCCGCATAAAAAAATGGTTATTTTTAGACCAATGGCGGTACGGGAGTGGTTGTGGCGCTGCCCTAACCACTCCCGGTCCGCGATCAATTACCAGTGAGGACGGACTGTAGGTGGAGTCATTTGTCTATAAGGTGCTGACTGTACTTGCATCCCGTAATCATAACCATTGCCAGGACGGACTGTAGGTGGAGTCATTTGTCTTTGAGGTGGTGACTGTACCCGCATCCCGCCGCCACCATTACCAATGCCGGGACGGACTGTAGGTGGAGTCATTTGTCTTTGAGGTGGTGACTGTACCCGCATCCCGTAATCATAACCATTGCCAGGACGGACTGTAGGTGGAGTCATTTGTCTTTGAGGCGGTGACTGTACCCGCATCCCGCCACCACCATTACCAAGGCCATTCATGCCGTAGGCCATAGCCTCTCCAGCCATAGTCATTGCGAAGATTGCTGCCAGGCCCGCGACCATCATTCGTTTTGTTTTCATATTCGTTTTCTCCTTGTGATTCACGCTACCGATTATATTTGACGGAGACCACCTCCATCAAACGTTCTGCCATAGGTATTCCACAATCTGTGCCAATCACGAAAAATTATCCAACTAACTGAAATAAAGTATTTTTTAAATTCATCGCCAACCCCTACCGGCGAAAAATCAGTGCAGATTTTGCACCGACAAGGAGGATCTTGCACCACTACTCCTCCTATTCTTCGTCTGGCAGCCCATATTCTTTCAAACGATACTGGAGGGTCCGGCGCGATATCCCCAGACGGTCGGCAGCCAGACGGCGGTTGCCAGCCGTGGCCTTGAGTGCGGCGATGATTGCCTGGCGCTCGGCCTCTTTCAGCAGGCCATGCCCTGTCGACATCTCCCCGTTTGGCAGCAAACGGAAGATTCCAGGAAGCTCGGCGCTTGTCACCTCGTCCCGCGCCAGGATCACCGCCCTCTCCATGACATTCTGCAATTCGCGGATATTACCTGGCCAGTGGTAGGCCCGCAATGCCCTGAGCGCCGGGGTGGCGATCCCGGAAAGCTGTTTTCCCATGCTGCGGGCATGCAGACGAACAAAAAAATTAGCCAGATCACCCACGGCATCGCGACGATCACGCAAAGGGGGCAGGGTAAGGGGGAAGACATTCAGCCGGTAAAACAGGTCTTCGCGAAAGCGGCCAGTAGTTATCTCCCGGGCCAGATCACGATTGGTGGCAGCCAATACCCGCACATCGGTATGGATCTCGCGGCTGCCGCCTACCCGCTGAAAGGTACGCTCCTGCAGCACCCGCAGTATTTTGGCCTGCATCGGCAGCACCATCTCGCCAATCTCATCGAGCATAATGGTGCCGCCAGCGGCCAGCTCAAATTTTCCCTGACGGGTTACGGATGCGCCGGTGAAGGCGCCCCGCTCATGGCCAAACAGCTCGCTCTCCAGCAGATTTTCGGGGATGGCCGCACAGTTTACCGCGACAAAGGGTCCGTCTTTACGGGGACTGGTGAGATGAATATAGCGGGCCAGCAGCTCCTTGCCGGTGCCGCTCTCGCCACCAATGAGCACCGTGGCCTCGGTCGGCGCGACCTCGCCCACCAGCCACCGCACCTTGTCCATGGCTTTACCCGCAAAAAGAATATCCAGCGGCGGCAATCCGGCCATCTCGGCCTCATCGAGTGCAACCAGCCGCCGCTCGCGATATTGTTCCGTCAGTATGCGCTTCACCAAGGCCCGCAGAGTGGCTGGATCCTTGAGCGGCTTGGTCAGGAAATCACTGACCCCGTCCTTGATCGCCGCCACCGCTTCTTCAACCGTGCCAAAGGCCGTAATCAGGACAAAGGGCGGTGCGTTCATGTCGATCCGAGAGGCTTGAAACAGCTCAATACCCCCCATTTTCGGCATCTTGAGATCAGACAACACCAGATCAAAGGATTCCTGTTGCAGCTTTGCCAGCCCCGCCGCCCCATCCACCGCCTGTGTCACCACATGCCCGGCGTCTTCAAGAATGGCCGCGAGTAACCCCCGAAAGGTGTCATCATCTTCAACAATCAGGATCCGTCCAATCATCCACTCTCTCCATTTTTCAAAACAGCAACCGGCAGACGCACCGTAAACTCCGCCCCGCCGCCTGGCCCATTCTTCACTTCTATACTGCCGCCGCAACCATCAATAATCTTTTTACAGACCGAGAGCCCCAAGCCCGCGCCCCTGGCCTTGCTGGTCCGAAAAGGCTCGAACAGCACAGTCCGCATCTCTTTTGCGATACCTGGGCCATTATCTGTCACTCTGAGTTCAGCCCATTTCCCCGCACGCCGCCCCGAGACCGTAATCAGGCCACCAACGGGAGAGGCCTGCATCCCATTGGTGAGCAAATTAAGCAAGACCTGTTGCAACCCCTCCTCCGGGCAGGAAACAATCAGATCATCCGGTATATCACTCAAGAAACGTATTTCCTGTTCTTGCGCCTGGGGAGCCAGCAACGCCAGCACTGCCGCAGCAATGGCTGCCAGGTGACATGGCGCCGCCACAATGGACTCAGAACGGGTATAAAGCAGGATATCATGGGCCAGCCCCTCCAGACGACGGGCCTCGCTGACGATCAGGGCGGCAAATCCACGTTCTCTGCCATCAGGCAGCCGTTCCTCCAGAAGCTGGCCATACCCCTTAATCCCAGCCAGCGGGTTGCGAATCTCATGGGCCAGCACCGCCCCCACCTCACCCAGCCGCGCCAGTTCCTGCTGCCGGGAGATCTGCTGCTGCTGCCGCACCTGCCGACGCAACAACCAGACAATAATCAGTCCCAAAATCCACCCCACAGTCAGTAGAGAGAAGATTTCCGTCATACCCTGACGTGCCCGGCGAATAATGGCCTCGGAGCGCCAGGTGTGAAGGGCAAGACGCAGGATACCGCTCTGATCTGAGAGTTGCACAGCGGTCTGGAATTCACAGACTATTTCACCAGTCCCCAATCGTACCCGCGACTCACTCAGACCTTCTTTTGTCAATACCGGCCGGTAACGCTCATCCGTTACATCAGAACCAATGAGATCAGGATTTGTATGAAAAAGGATCTTTCCATTGGCAGAAAGAAGGGCCGCATACGCGATCTCAGGAGTCTGGAATGAGGGCAGTGATTTCAGAGAAGGGTCACGGGCAGCTACGCCTTCCATGGCAGTTGCCAGGGTCAAGGCCAGACCACGCAAGTTCTCCTGAGCCACCGGCACAGCCAATCGATAGTCGCGAATAGCCAGCCAGACAAGACCGCCGGTCAGAACAAGGACAGTCACAAAAATCAGAAAGAAAGCGGTGAAGCGGAACATGAAATGCATAACAGCGGATATCACTAATAAATTCATTATTATATATTTTCCATGAAATGGAAAATATATTCCACTTAAACAATAGTGCGAAACCTGGGATCAAACAGGATTCTTGAGGTGACAGATTACTGGTAAATTTCTATATTGTTCATTAAAATCAAGACCATACCCAACAAGAAATCCTTCAGGGATGGAAAAACCGCAATAGTCAATCCGCACTGGATGCGTGCGGCGTTCCGCTTTATCAACAAGGGCGCAGATCTTTACTGAATTTGCCCCCTGATCGGCGAGATGATTCATCAGCCACTGCAGAGTCAGACCGCTATCGATGATATCTTCCACCAGCAGTACGTCATATCCCTGCACCGCAATGCTGGGCATGCTGCGCAGGATGATACCGCCGGATGAAGACGCACCCTTTCCATAGGAAGAAACCTGGATAAAATCGATGACCAGCGGGATATCAATGGCGCGGACCAAATCAGCCATAAAGACAAAAGCCCCTTTCAGCACTCCGATTACCAGCAGATTTCCGGCCGCATAATCACGACTGATTGCCTCCCCCAGTTGTGCAATACGCTTCTGGATGGACAGGGCATCCAAAATAATCTCCCGATCCGTGTCTTCCATACCATACCCCTGTAATTTTCTATTTATTCTAATGATTCCTTCTTCTTTATGGTATGCCGCAAGGGCAAAGTCAAGGACTTAATGAGTATGCGCAGCGCCACTCATATGACGCAGAAAACCCACCAAAGTCTTGCTGATATCAGTTAATAATGATTTTTCCCCTGTTGACAAACAGGGCCTGTTCAAGTAGATATAAATTTCTTTTATGAAATGTATCAGTCAACGTGGTGTCGATTTTATCCGATTACTGCCTGAAAAATGAAAGATGTAAAACCAAGAGTTGTCAAAATGGGAAAACCTGTAAATACACTAAATCCTGCCTTCAACAGCGAGGTTATTGCTGTTCCGGGCGGCGAACACCTGAACAGTTGTTTTTCATGCGGGGCATGCAGCGGCATATGTCCAGTCAGTCAGGCCATTCCTGAATTTGACCCGCGGAAGATTATTCACATGATCCGGATGGGTATGAAGGATCGTTTGCTGGGCTCGGATTTCCTGTGGTACTGTTCCGCGTGCAAGTCCTGTATCTTTGTCTGTCCGCAGGATGTTCGTTTTGCCGAGATTATGGGCGCCCTGGCCAAGCTGGCCCTGCAGGAAGGTTATGTGAGCGAGCAGGACCTGATTGACAAGGGCAAGGCCGCCCAGGTGGAACGCGACCTCTGCGTCGCCTGTCTCACCTGTGTCCGTGTCTGCCCCTGGTCTATTCCCAAGATTGACACCCAAGGGGTGGCAGTCATTGATGTTGAGACATGCAGGGCCTGCG
>JANMTN010000318.1:0-5420 GCA_031390685.1 Desulfobulbaceae bacterium | reverse complement strand
TAACTGCACGAAAGAAGAATTTATCGAAGAGGTTAAAGCTCAAATTTTGAGCTGCGGCGCTCTTAATGAATTAATCAAAGAAGCTAATAATGGCAGAGAGTTAAAAGAGTTTTCAATTATTAAAATTGAAGTTTGGTCTGTATGGAAATTTTCCAGTGCAGGGATTAAACCTCTGCAATCGAAATGGGTTAATACAACAAATACCCAGGCATATTTACCCGCCCAGAAAACTCCGGTTTTAAATCTGTTTTTAGCCGGAGCCCACACTCAGACTCAAGCCCAGGTATGGAGCATTGAAGGCGCCGTGGAAAGTGGCAGAAGAGCCGCAAAAGCGATTGACGACCGCGTTGAAGTTTTAGATCAATATCAACCCCTGTGGATCAAGATTTTATCCAGAATTGATGACATCTTATACACAATTAAAATGCCACAACTTATCGATTCTCTTTTTTTCTTCCTTCTTATTTTAAGTGGGTGCCTGTTTTACGTTGGTACTCGGTGATAATCGTTGATTTTGGTGTAATCCGGGAATACGGGTTCACCTTTGACCAGGGGCAGAAGCCGCTTTTAATATTGATGTGTGAGAACACGCCTACTACCTGGCCTATCATCACCGCTGCGCGGGCTATGTTATCGCCTTTCTTGGCAAACTGATTCATTCGAATTTCATTGAAGAGATCCTCAGCTGATGACAGCCTGAACGGTTGCAAACTTTGGCCTTATACAAGCCTGATAAGTCGTTCCTCACCTCGTGTAACATGCCCATAATAATGGGGAGAAATGGTAATGGATAAAACCGGCCTCGCTTTCTGGCTGACATTGATTGGAACCCTTTGCTGGATTGTTTGTTTTTGGTGGATGCATCGGATTTCAACCAAACAGAATGCTTTGTTGGATCAACTTCACGCGCAGGGCAAACGCATAGAAAAGTTGTCCAAGATCGAACACGACCTCATCAAGCAAGTGCATCCGCAGGTCGGCGAGATTAAGGAAGGGATGGACACAATGGTAGCCGCCGTAAAAGAAAAGAATGAAAACAATTAATTCTTCTGTGTCCAAACACAAGTAGGCGCATAAATATGTTTGCTGATCTGATCCCGATGAGGGGCAAGGAGCTCATCAAAAACGCATTTTTTAAAGCAATTCTTCCCAGCTTTGAAAAGGAGGTATCCGGAGCAGGCGAAGGCAGAGGAGAAAATCCGGGACAATTCAAATAAAAAGCTCCGTCATTCCACCATACATCCTGCATGTCCTGTTCCGCTGACCATTCTTCTCTTCAGCCTCGCCCTTGTTTCGACCTCTTCCTTGCAGAAGAACTTAATGGGCGAGAAGATGGTATAAGGGGATGGACTTGGCTGGTCGAGGCGTCCGGATGTGGAAGTGGCGGTGGTGGAGATCGAAGAGTGCTGATTAAGGTGGTTGATCATCGAAAGGCGAGAACGCAAATGTGCATTTTTACTGCTCCATAATAAGGTTTCATGGCTACTGAAGCACTTGCCTAAAGAGGTTGAAACAAGTTCACAGGCATAACTGCCTGAAGATAAAGGCTGTGGGAGAGGTTGTTCTTTTAATGAGTCATCCCTTTCCCTTAAACGCATGACCAAACAAAAGAAAGGAGAAAACATCATGGCGTACACGGCAAAAGACTATGCAAGGCTTTTCGGAATGGTGGGTTTCGGCGAGGCGCTGCTGAAAAACCACTTTACCCTCTATCAGGGGTATGTGACCAATACCAACAAGGTGTTGGACACCCTGAAACAGATACTGAAAGAAGAAAAGACCGACACCCCCGCGTTTTCGGAACTGAAGCGGCGACTCGGCTGGGAATTCAACGGCATGCGGCTCCACGAATACTACTTTGATACGCTAGGAGGAAATGGGGTAGTCGACAGCAACAGTCGGCTTGCGCGTAAGAAGATTGAGGATTTTGGCAGTATCGAGGCATGGCTGAAGGATTTCAGGGCTGTCGGGGCCATGCGCGGGATTGGCTGGGCCGTTCTCTACCAGGACAATGTCAACGGCAGGCTCTTTAACTGCTGGATCAATGAGCATGATGCGGGGCATCCGGCAGGCTGCACGCCGATACTGGTCATGGATGTCTTTGAACATGCCTTCATGCTCGATTACGGCCTGAAACGGGCCGATTATATCGAGGTGTTTTTCAAAAATATTGACTGGAAAGCGGTCGAGGCCCGGCTTAAATAGACGGGATCGAGGAGTAAAATCTACATTCATTTACGGAGGTGATATGAAGGCCTTAATTTTAAGCGCGGACCATTTTGAGGACTCTGAGTTGCTGGTTCCCTACTACCGGCTGAAGGAGGCGGGCGTTGAAGTGGTAGTGGCCTCTCTGAGCCGCGGGGCCATCACGGGCAAACACGGCTACGAAGTGACCGTGGACAAGACCCTTGGCGAGGTCAATCCTGCCGACTATGCAATACTGGTTCTGCCTGGGGGCGCAGCGCCGACGGTATTGAGACAAGAGCCGATGGCGCTGGAGATCGCCCGGAATTTTTTTGCGGGAAACAAACCGGTTGCCGCCATCTGCCACGGGCCGCAGATCTTGATCAGCGCCGGCCTTTTGCAAGGACGACGCGCCACCTGCTACAAATCGGTGGCTGATGAACTAAAAGAGGCCGGCGCGCTCTATGAAGACCGGGAGCTGGTTGTTGACGCCAACCTGATCACGTCCCGGCAACCGGCAGATCTGCCCGCGTTCATGCGCGAAATCATGAAACAGCTCCGGCTTTAGCTTGCCGATCACGGTGAAATTGGCAGGAGCTGTTATATGGATCAAGATACAGTTATGCTGACAGTACAAATGACATCGAACACGGCCCCCGTGGGCAAACTAACGAAGGAAAGGTTCGCTATGAAAGGAGGTAAACAATGAGCATAATTACAACGAAAGACGGAACACAGATCTATTATAAGGACTGGGGCACAGGACAACCTGTGGTGTTCAGCCACGGCTGGCCCCTCAATGCGGATAGCTGGGAGGCTCAGATGCTGTTCCTGGCTTCCAACGGCTATCGCTGCATTGCCCATGACCGACGCGGTCATGGCCGGTCGAGCCAGCCCTGGAATGGCAATGAGATGGATACCTTTGCCGATGACCTCTCAGAGCTCATCGAAACGCTCGCCCTGAAAGACGCCGCCCTCATCGGCTTCTCCATGGGCGGCGGCGAAGTTAGCCGCTATATCGGCCGGCACGGCACGAAACGGGTATTCAGGGCGGCATTGATCTCCGCCGTCCCGCCGCTGATGCTGAAAACGGCGGCCAATCCCGGCGGCTTGCCGATTGCGGTGTTCGACGGAATCCGCCTCGCCGCCAGCGCCGACCGCTCGCAACTCTACAAAGATCTCGCCAGCGGCCCGTTCTTCGGGGCCAACAGACCCGGCGCCAAGGTTTCGCAGGGTATGATCGACTCGTTCTGGCTCCAGGGGATGCAGGCTGGCCACAAGAACACCTTCGACTGCATCAAGGCGTTTTCCGAGACGGATTTCACCGAAGACCTCAAGAAGTTCGACGTGCCGACGCTGATCATCCACGGCGACGACGACCAGGTCGTACCGATTGGTGCCGCGGCCCTCCGCTCAGCGAAGCTGGTCAAGGGCGCGACCCTTAAGATTTATGCAGGCGCACCTCACGGCCTCGCGGACACGCACAAAGACCAGCTCAACGCTGATTTGCTGGCATTCCTCAAGGCCTGAAGTCGCTGTACCGGCGCCGCCTGGGGTAGCACCGGCACAGAGGACCTTACCGGTCGGCCGTTCAACACTTGCAGCAGACGGCCGTAAACAGCGCGGCGCTGAAGAATAGCGGTTGGCCGAAGTCACAGAGTGACCTTGTGAAAATCCAGCATTAGTCGGGGAATTTAACTCTGGTTTTAAACATTTTTGAAAGGAGGTGATATGCTGTGATAGATAACGATTAGAAGGTATGAGTGCCAACGCCAACGAAAAATATCTGTTAAAAAAAGGAGACTATGAAATGAATCAACAAAAGAAGCACCATTTTGCATTGATCGCAATCTGTATTCTGATGGTCGCGGGGGCCGCCACTGCAGCTATCTCTGCACAGCAGGAGAAAGTTGTCTCCAGCTATGGACCGACAAATCAGGATGTCACCTTCGACCAGATTAAAGCCACGCGTATGGCGGTAAAAGCCGAGCGGGCTAAACAGCACATGGAATTACTGAACTCCCGCTATGACCTCTCAAACAAAGTCAACGCCGAGTCCGTTATGTCAGGGGGAAAACCCCTCCCCATGGGGCCGACAACCAAACTCCAGGGCGTAACGTGGGAGCAGCTTGGTAAAATGACTCCCGAACAGATCAAAGAGAAAGGAATTTTCCCATACAAACCACTGCCGTTTGCAGACCACGCGGAGGGGGGCATGCTCTTCCCACCGATGATCACGAAACCACTGCCACGGTTGGTACGCTTTGACTTGGATTTCGACCTGCCCGAGCATATCCTTCCGGACCCGGCCCCTGGAATTTACCTGACCACTCGGCCCGACCTTGGTGATGTGGCAAAAGGGCGTCTGATTACCATCGACAACTACTACGAGATTTTCAACGGTATTCTGAACCCCAAACAACTGGAAGGCCTGCGCCTTCTCGTGACCCAGTTTCCGCAACAGCAATTTAACGCGACTGAAGACCGCCGGACCGACAGGCCCAGCTTGGGTGTAACCTGTTTCGACTGCCACGCCAACGGTCATACCAACGGGGCCAATCATCTTGTCGGCGACATTCGCCCACAGGAATTCAGACATCGTATCGAAACGCCCACCTTGAGGGGAGTGAACATCCAGCGGCTCTTCGGTTCGCAGCGTGCATTGAAGACAGTGGAGGATTTCACCGAGTTCGAACAGCGCGCCGCCTACTTTGACGGCGACCAGTGTATGGCTGCCAAGAAGGGTGTCAACGTTCTTGAAAGGGGATCACAAGTGCATTTCATGGCGGAATTTCAGGCGATCCTTGATTTTCCTCCGGCGCCCAAGCTCAATATCTATGGCGAACTCGACCGAACCAAGGCTATCCCAGATGAACTACGCGGTGAGATGCTTTTTAACGGGAAGGCTCGATGCGTCGCATGCCATCCTGCCCCCTACTACACCGACAACAGTATGCACAACCTCAAGGCTGAACGTTTTTACAAGCCGGAGTTAGCAAATGGCATGATGATGGCCCACGACGGGCCCATCAAGACCTTTCCCTTGAGAGGCATCAAGGACTCCCCGCCCTATCTGCACGACGGCCGGTGCTTTACGCTTGAGGATACGGTGGAATATTTCAACCTTGTACAGCAACTCCAATTGACCGCCCAGGAAAAGAAGGAACTGGTTGCCTTTTTGAAATCCTTGTAAGACTGGTTCAGCTTGTCTGAATATGGACGCTCTGTATGTCCCG
>JANMTN010000292.1:0-11358 GCA_031390685.1 Desulfobulbaceae bacterium | reverse complement strand
ACTACACCCGATCTTTGGATGAATCTGCAAAAGAACTATGATTTATGGCAGGCTGAAAATTCATCCAGCTCATGGAAGACTGTAAAGCCATTATCTCCTAACCTTTTACATTCACATTAAAATTTCAGCGAACAAATCGTTCCAGTGGAAGCCGCGAATAGCGCGGCTTCCACTGAACTCTACGTTAGAACTCATGTGACCTTCCCCTATTTATTGTACCAGTTCAAGGTTGGCTATGGCGAGGTAGGCCTGTCCGCAAAAACGGGGTCAGATCACACCTCGTTATTGACTCCGGTTGTCAGACCCGCCACATCAAGATAATAGAAAAGAAAGCGGACCTCTCCGGGAAGGCCGTTTTAAATTCAGCCCACTCAACGCCAACGAATATTTTCCCGCCTGTTGTCGATATGGGGAACGCAAATAAAATTTCACCTTCAATTTTCCTAATCTACACGATATAACTACTCTAGTGGTCTGCTGTATCTATTCAATTTTCTGGATCTCACCTGCAGATTTTCAGTCCATTGACTGACAACAGACCAAAAAACGTTCAGCAAGGAGTCTATTCAGCAAGTCACCCTTAACCCTTAATCAAGGAGAACAACCATGCCTGAGAGTGTTTACAAAATCATCGAATTGGTCGGATCAAGCCCTGTTTCATGGGAAGAAGCTACCCAGAATGCCGTTAAGACCGCCGGACTGAGCCTGCGCGACCTGCGCATTGCCGAAGTTGTTACCCTGGATATGAAGATTGATGAAAATGGCAAAGGAGTCATCTTTCGGGCACGGGTGAAACTCTCTTTCAAGATCGTTTCCGACTAACCCGTATTTCTCATAAAGGTCTTCCGAGAAATCGGAAACTGCAACGGGGCATAAATGGGGTCGGAAGTGACTTATGGGTATTCGGGATAAGCACTACGACTCCAGCCCTTACCCCACCTCCTTTTAAAAGGAGGGACCAGATTTATTTTCGACATTCGCTCCAGCCTCTGCGAGCCGGGATGGTTGAAGAACCAGGGCCATATCCATGGTCAAGTTGTCAGGCCGCGGATTGAACTTGGCTCATGAATTTGCTCCTGCGGCAATGTTCATCAGATGGTGTATGACTTCACGGGCACGAAACAGCGGCCAATTGCATATTGGTATATAACACATGGGATACAACAGGTAATGTCTGTCTCCTGGGGAAATTGATTTTGGGCTTGCCTGGATGATTTTATTATTGATATGCTGATAAGGGAACATGGCAATTAACTTGGGAAAGTTTAGCAGAAAGGAGGGGAGGTAATGGGACTCGGAACTGAAATCGGTTCAGCCGTGAAGTGGAATTCACCAAGCGTTGATGTGCAGGGCACCCTGAGGGCGGTGATAACCAGAATGGTGAACAGCGATGTATCGGCCTTGGTTGTTAAAAGTGGCGATAAGGCGGTTGGTGTCGTAACCGACATGGATCTCATGCGCTGTATTGCCAAGGGAGACGATCTTGATGGTGTTACCGTCTCCAGTTTCATGACTTCTTGCGAAGTTATCTTCGGCAAGAAAATAAATACACCCTGCATCCAATTGGATAAAACACAGAGTGTGAAGAATGCAATTGGGCTGATGGATCTCGCCGGCGTCCATCATCTCTTTGTTGCTGGGGAAAAAGACGCAGGTGTAGTTTCAGCCCAGGATCTTTTGCGTTTAGTGATCGAGTAGCAAAGGATTTTGGCGAACCCGCCTGCCCCTTCGAATTCACCCTGATCCATCATTCAAGCGAGACGGCGTAAAAGCGTGCCGCTCCTTAATGCAAACGTTCGATCTCAACAAAAGCAAATGAAAAAAAGGAGATAACGATGAAATGGAAAACAGATGATAACGGGTGGAACCCTTACCTCGCCGGAGCCCTGGTAGGCCTTCTGGCCATCGCTTCAGTGCTTGTAACCACAGAATTACTAGGGAAAACCACCTTTATAGGAGCATCGACCTCCTTTGTTCGTGCCGCCGGTTTTTTGGAACGAACAGTTTCTGCAGATCATGTGGCGGCAAACGAGTATTACACCACGACAAAGGTTCTTGTTGACTGGCAGTTCATGCTGGTTATCGGGATTGTCCTGGGCTCACTTATTTCGTCCGTTACGGATAAGAGCTTCCTGCTGGAGAGTGTCCCTCCCACGTGGAAGGAGCGATTTGGGCCATCCATCGGCAAGCGGGCAGTTTGGGCATTCGCGGGTGGGGTTGTCGCCATGGTGGGCGCTCGTCTGGCCGATGGTTGTCCAAGCGGACACGGTCTCAGCGGATCGATGCAATTGTCGGTAAGTTCGCTTGTGGCTTTGTCTATGTTTTTTGGTGTCGGTGTTTTGGTTGCTCATACAGTTTATGGAAGGAGGGCATCATGAATATTGGTCAATGGCTGGGCCTTGTCACAGGCGTATTGTTCGGATTTCTGCTCCAGAAAGGTCGTATGCTGCGTTTCGACAAGCAAATCGGCGCCATGCTGCTGAAAGACATGACGTTAATCAAATTCATGTTTTCGGCAATTCTGGTGGGAATGGTCGGTATACTCCTGCTCTCGGACTTTGAGATCATTAAATTGAGCCACAAGCCAATGAATGTTGGCGCTGTGCTGCTCGGTGGGGCTTTGTTCGGCGCCGGTTGGGCGATCATGGGCTTCTGTCCCGGCACATCCCTGGGCGCTTTGGGCGAGGGGCGCTGGCATGCCGTATTTCCAATAATGGGCATGGTTGCGGGGGCGGCACTCTATGCAGAGCTTTATCCCTTTTTCAAATCAACAGTTCTTGCCTGGAAAGACTTCGGAAAGATCGGACTGCCCGAAGCGCTGGGCATTTCGCAGTGGGTAATCGTTTCTGTGTTCTGGGTGGGAACAATCGCCTTGTTTTACTTCTTTCAGAAGAAAAAGCTGTAAATCGTGATTGTATCTTCGGTATGCAGATATCAGGATAGAGTGCGCCTGGATTATCCGGGATGGGGCGGGAGTGGCAGTGTGAAAATAATCCTGTAAGGTGGTTCCCAAGGTACCATTTTCAGGTGATCTGTGCTATGGTGGCCGCGTTGAATGGAAAACAGAAAGGGCCTCCGGGCCGGAAATATTTATGAATGGAGTGAAAGATGGCACAGGCAAAGAAAGGGGATGAGGTGAAGGTGAAGTACACGGGCAGACTTGCTGACGGGACGGTTTTTGACTCTTCGGAGGGACGCCCGCCCCTGGAGGTTGTGCTTGGCAGCGGTCATGTGATCCAGGGGTTCGATGAGGCCTTGACCGGGATGGTTGTGGGCGAAAAAAAGACGGTTGTCATTCCGGTGGAGAAGGCCTACGGCGAATATGATCCGGATAAGGTCATGGAGGTGCCCATGGAACAGGTGCCGGCGGACTTCAGTCCTGAGATCGGTCAAAAGCTGGAGGTGGGCGGTGTCAACGGTGAGATAGTGATGGTGGTGGTGAGAGAGATTAATGATACCCATATCTATCTGGATGCCAATCCGCCATTGGCCGGGGAGGAGCTGATCTTTGATCTGGAACTGGTGGCGATTGAATGAAAATAATGGCCAGCTCAGCCATGCACATTCAATTTTGACTTTAATATTGCGGCTATTCCTTTTAATGAGAGCTGAAGACTGAGAGCTGTTGCGTTGTTATTGTTCTTGGTGTTTCGCGCCACAGCGCGGAACGCCAAGAACAATGTGTGGCAAACGCAAACGTATAGGGAGCTTGAGGGGGGCGTGTCCTTCAAGTGTTGTTGTATTTTCCTAACAAATCAGGAGGTAATAACATGCTCGTACGATGTCTGATGATGGTGCTGCTGTTGATGCTGACCTGTTCCCCCACGCTGCAAGCTGCGCCGCAACCGAATACCAGTGAGGCGTTGGCCGGGCTGAAGACTGCCAAGGTCATTTTCGATGTGCGGGTGGCCGATCTTGACAAGCTGGTGTTTAATCTGCAGCTCTTCAGTGAAACCTTGGAGGGAATAGCCGCCCTGGGAGTTAAACCGGAGATGATAGTTGCTTTCCGCGGTTCTACGGTCAAGCTTCTGACTGCCGCCGTGTTCGATGACGAAGCGCTCGATCTGCTCCGGGCATTGAAAAAGAAGGGTGTGCAGTTTGAGGCATGCGCCGTGGCCATGCGTGTAACCAAGGCTGACTCAGTAGGACTTGTCCCGGAGGTCAAGTTGGTTACCAATGTGTACTATTCTCTGATTGGGTACCAGAACAAGGGTTATGCGATGATAGTCATCAATTGAGGCGAGTAAGGCTGGGCGACCAGCTGCAGGTCACCACCCCGAAAGGAACTATCACGATGCGGGCCAGGGTGTCGTCGGTGGTCCACCCCGGCTCGGTCCGCATAGCCTGGGGCTGGGGCGATTACAAGGCTGGCTATAACCTCAACACCCTCACCGATGATGACGCCCGAAATCCCAGCACCGGCACTCCGGGCCAGCGCACCTTCATGTGCCGGGTGAGCAAGGTTTGATGCTTTCCCGGATGATGACCAAAGAGCCACAGAGCCGCTGGAAAAAGTTACTCTGCTGGCGTCCTTCCTTTATTTCCCCATTTCCCCCGTGAGTTTTATATGTCCAGCGAAGAAAAAATAGAGGCTGCAGAAACCAGGATTACCAAGGCGGTGTTCCCCAACACCACCAACCATTACGCCACTTTGTTCGGCGGCACGGCCCTGCAATGGATGGACGAGGCCGCGTTCATCACCGCCACCCGTTTCAGCCGGCAGAAGATGGTGACAGTCTGCTCGGACCGCATTGAGTTCAAACACCCGATCCCCGCCGGCACCTTTGTCGAACTGGTGGGCCAGGTGGTGAAGGTGGGCAACACCAGCCTGCAGGTCCGGGTGACCGTTTATCTGGAGCAGATGTATGATGAGAGCCGGGAAAAGGCGATTGAGGGACTCTTTACCTTTGTGGCCATTGATGAGAACATGCACCCTGTTCCGGTGCGCAAGTAGGCCATACCATTTTCCCGTTTCGGGCTTTAAGATATTTTTTACGCAATTGGTGGAACTTTGGCATCAGGGCCGAGGGCGGCAGCATGGCCGGCCAGCCAGCCCGTTGAAAAGGCGGCCTGCAGGTTATAGCCGCCGGTATCGCCCTGGATGTCAAGAACCTCTCCTGCCAGATAGAGTCCCCGGGCCTTGCGAGACTCCATGGTCCGGGGATCCACTTCCTGCAGATCCACCCCGCCCGCAGTAATGATGGCCTCGGGAAAGGGGCGATGGCCGCTGATAGGCAGCCGGAAATCCTTGAGCCAGGCCTTCAGCCCTTTGCGCTCCGTGGCCGTGACCTGACCACCCAGACGATCTTCGGGGATGCCGGTGAGCTTGAGGCAGACCGGGATCATCTCGCGGGGGAGCAGGCCGCGCAGGATACTGCTTATCTTCTCCTTGCTGCGGCTCTCCAGATCACGGAGCAGCCGGGCGTCCAGCTTCTGCTCATCGAGCGCCGGTTTCAGGTCGATGGAAAGGACCATGCTGTCTCCCCGCCGCAGGCCGTCAACCACCTCGCCGCTCAGGGTGAGGATCACCGGCCCGGTGACCCCGAATTTAACAAAACTCATCTCGCCAAAGGCCTGTCGGCCTCGTTTGCCATTTACAATCAGCCGCACATTGATATTGCGCAGGTCAAGACCGTCCATCGGCGCGGTCAGGTCGTCCGCGACTTCCAGGGGCACCAGCGCCGGCCTGATGGGGACTATGGTGTGCCCGACCGCTGCCGCCAAACGATAGCCATCCCCTGTTGAGCCGGTGGCCGCATAGGAGGCGCCGCCGGTGGCCAGGATGACGGCATCGCAGCCCAGCGCCTCATTGTCACACAGCACGCCGTTGACCTGGCCATTGGCGGTCAGCAGGAGCTCAACACTGGCCTCAGTTTTGATCTGAACGCCGCATTTTTGCAGCCACTGCTGCAAGACCTTGACCACGTCCGGGGCCTTGCCGCTGGCCGGGAAGACCCGCCCGCCTCTCTCGCTTACCAGTTCCAGCCCTTGCTGCTCGAAAAAGGCCATCAGCTCCGGGGCAAAAAAACGGGAGAAGGCCTGGCGCAGGAAACGGCCATTCTTGCCGAAGTGGTCGATGAACTCTTTGGTCTCGGCGATGTTGGTGATATTGCAGCGGCCCTTGCCGGTGATGCAGATCTTGCGGCCGGGACGTTTCATCTTCTCAAGGATAAGGACATTCGCTCCGGCTATGGCCGCTTGTCCCGCTGCCATCAGGCCTGCCGCGCCGCCGCCCACAACTATGACTTTTCGTTGATTCATTTTTTTCTTTCCTGTTTATTGGTTTTTTGAAATTTGTTCAAAGCAAAAAATGGCGCATGGTTTGAGGTGAAGATGGGGGGATCCCGCTGGAGAATGGGGATGATGGCCGGATGGCGCTTGAACTCCTTGTCCAGAAAGGTGCGGATCTCCTTGCGCCCCCAGCCCTGCGGGTGCACAAAGTCGCAGTACAGGGACAGATCGCCTTCATAGAAATCTTTGGCCTGCAGATCATGGGCCTCAGGGCTGCATACCGGCATATTAAAGACGGCCAGATTGAGAAAGGTGATGGCGCTCTGATGGGTCGCCACAAAATCCAGGGTCTTGCGTGCCTGGAGCAGCCCTTCGGACGGGGTGCCGAAGAGCAGATAGACATAGGTGGCAATGCCTGCCTGCTCAAGCGCGGTCAGGGTCTGGGCCACCATCTGCAGATCAATACCCTTGCCCATGGCATCGAGCACGCCCTGGTCACCGGATTCGATGCCCAGTTTGAGCATCAGGCAGCCGGAGAGGCGCAGCCTGCGGCAGAATTCCGGGTCGGTGAGCAGGGGGCTGACCCTGGCAAATCCATACCAGGGCGCACTGGGCGGTGTTTCAATCAGTCGGCGCATCAGGGCCGGGGCAATGGCGTTATCGAGAAAATGGATGATGGCAGGCGCTGTCTTTTGGCAGAGGGTCGCCAGATCATCCATGACCCTGTCCGCAGACAGGGAATGGTAGGGATTCTCCTCGGCCTTTTCCGGGCAGAACGAGCACCGGTTCCAGTAGCAGCCGGACGATGCGGCGTAGGGCAGGATGAAGCCCGGCGCCAGATATTCTTTATGGGGCAGATCCAGGAAGTCTGGCGGGTGGTGTCGCCCGTTGTTCGGAAATCCCAGGAGTTCCAACAGCGGTTCTTCACCGGGACCTGCCACCAGGTGGTCGATGAGCCCGGCAAAAGGATTGTCCCAGGCCGGATTGCGCAGCCAGGATGTGATCAGCCCGCCGCCGGCGACGATGGGCAGCCCCGGCGCGATCCTTTTGAGAAAGCCGATCATGGCAAAGGTGGTGGGGGCCTGGCTCAGGTAATTGAGGGAAAGGCCCACCATCTGCGGGTTGGTCTCCTCCAGGATCCGGGTCAACCGTTCGGCAAACCAAGGGAAAAAGATGTTGTGTTCAGGATCTCCTGCACAGCGCAGCAGATCAGCGCTTTTGAGCGATGAAACAGTGGGGTCCTGATAATTGGCGAGATTCAGGCCAAGCTGTTGCTGCAAGCCCACCTGCTCCAGCACGCGATTGATATCGGCCACGGCCCGTTGATAGCGGGCCGGGTTGGTGTAGATCTCCGGGGAACGCATCTGGTGCAGGTTTGCATCTATGGCCCGGCAGGCGCGTCTGGTCCAGGTGTCATCGGCCGGTGGTTGCCGGCCAAGGAGAGAAAGCTGCCCCTCAAGGTTGGCGTCCAGCAATGTGCAGCTTGTCAGGCCATGGCCACGCAGGGTGCCAGCCAGCCGGGCAATGCCGGCCGGGGCTTCACAGGGTTTGGCCAGGGGAGGATAGATAAGGAGCATGGCTGCGGGTCGGGATTGAATGTTTCCTGAAGTTTTTGGGCGCCGAAAAGAGATGACAATCCTGGTTCGGCTTGCTAAAGTGGTGAATTCCTGATGCGAACCAGAGCAGTACTTCATACCATACAATAAGAAAAGAAGTTCAAAAAAACTTTTATCTGATGGAGAGTCCTTATGTTTTCTTTTTTAACCCGTCTTTCCCCTTTTTTCCTGGTGTTGATCGCCTTGATGTTCATTGAGGCGGGAATAAGCGCCGATTTTGCCGATGCCCGTTCCCGTTCAGGCGGCCGCTCTTTCAGTCGCAGTACGCCGACTTCAAGGCCGCCGGCCACGAACCAGTCGTCTCCCGGCAGTCAAACCCCTAATAAGTCCGGATTTGGCAGCGGCCTGGCTGGCGGCCTATTGGGTGGCGCCCTGGGTGGCATGCTTTTTGGCAGTATGTTCGGCGCGGGCGGGGGCAGTGGCATGGGGATTTTCCCCTTGCTTCTGCTGGGCGGGATTGGTTATTTCGTCTACAAGCGTTTTATCAAGCCCCCTACTTCGAGGCCGGGTCAGGGGTATCAGTCGCCAATCCAATTCCCGGGATCGTTTTTTTCAGGTAATCAGCCAGGGGGACTGGATGCGACGGTTTCCCCTCCTCCGCCTGGCGCTTTGCCGGGATCCCTTGATGAGGGACTGGCCATGATCCGCCAGACAGATCCCGCTTTTGATGCCAATTATTTTGTCGAGGTGGCCTCTGATGTCTTTTTCAAGGTGCAGGCCGGCTGGATGCGGCGTGATATCGCCTCTTACCGCCATCTGCTGGGGGATGGGCTTGCCGCTGAGTATGAGCGGCAATTTGAGGAGATGGGGCAGCTTGGGCACATCAATAAACTGGAGAGCATCTCCATTCGCAAGGTGGAGATTGTGTCCGCGGGTAAAGAGAATGGTGAGGATTTTGTCACTGTGCTCTTTACCGCCAATCTCCTTGATTATACCGTGGATGAGCGCAGCGGCGCCCTGGTGGAAGGCAGTATGACCGATCCGGTCAAGTTCGCCGAAGAGTGGACCTGGGCCCGGCCAGTTGGCACTGAGGCCTGGAAGCTTGAAGGGCTCAAGGTGGTGAATGGGTGAACGGCGCCTGCTTTGAGTCGCTTGGGAATAGAAACCGTTGCAATAAAATAATGTCGTTATCTGGATAGCAGTCGTTTGATCCATACCCCGAGGGCAAGTGTTTCATGGTGAATGGAAAAATCTTTGTCATCGGCGACATCCACGGTTGTGGAGATAAACTCAGGATCCTGTTGGAGCGGCTGCCCTTTGATGCCGGCCGCGATACCCTGGTCTTTCTGGGTGACTATCTGGATCGTGGACCCGATGTTAAAGGGGTGCTTGACCAGCTCTGCCGCCTGCGCGCTGAGGGCGTCCGTCTGAAGGCCCTCATGGGCAATCATGAATATCTGTTTCTTGAGTACCACCGCAGCAAGGATGCGGTCCTGCTCCCCTATCTGCGGCGACTTGGCATGGAAAAAACCCTGGAAAGTTACGGTGGCGCAAGTCTTGCCCAGCTTGGGGCCCTTGCCTTCATGCCCGGAGAACACCGTGATTTCCTTGCTACTCTGCTGCCCTACTGGGAGACCGACGAGTATATCTTCGTCCATGCCGGTCTCCGTTTTGGACAACCCCTCAGCGAGCAGGATATCTCTGATCTCTGCGAGGTGCGGGAGCCTTTCCTTTCCGATGAACGCGATTACGGCAAGCGGATCATCTTCGGTCATACCCCCTTTGTCACGCCGCTTGTCACCGCCAACAAGATTGGTATCGACACCGGCGCCGTCTATGGCAATCTACTGACTTCCGTGGAGCTGCCGAGCCTCCGTTTCCATCACGCCTGAATCTTCTGCCCGGCCATTATCTCAGCAAGTCCATAATCGCCAGCCAGGAAGGCGTTGGCTACCTTCTCAATCAGTGTATCATCGGCCATGGCCGCATCGAGCAGGCGGGTAAAGCCGAGAATCCGGCCGACCATCACCAGTTTTCCCTCAATGGCCTCGGCCGTGGCCCCCTGCAGGGCGGCGTTGACCAGATCCTCGCGAACATCGACGGCAAAGCCATATCGCTCGAAGATCTCGCCGATGCACAAGGCCCGGCGCCGCCGCCGCGTAAGATTGGTGCCGCCGCCCTTGAAACGGAACTTGATATGGTTGCTGCGCGGTGAAGGGGAGCAGACCGTATCAATCATGATAAAGTGAAAATCCATGCGGGCGTTCATATTACAGTAATCACGGCTGACCAGACAGTAGTTGGGCATGCCGATGGGCCGTTCCGACTTCTGGTCGGTAAGAAAGGAGGACATGACCGAGCCCATGGGCGATCCGCCCGGCGGCGGGCCCCAGTGCAGGCCGGGGGTGGTAATTCCCTGCCACAGGGCCTGGAAAGGGCGGGAGATGACCATTGCCGGCGGGATTCTTCGGCGGCGCAGCCCGTCTCCCGGGGCCAGGCCGCCGCCCATGTCGATGACGCTGATGAAAAAGGGGACCGGCGAGTCGATGGCATGGACGGCGCCCAGATTTTCCTCCAGTAGGGTATCGCCTGCCTCGAACATGGCCAGCACCCCCTTTTCGTGGACAAAGCGGATAATGTCGTGGAGTGAGCGGCATTCGAGGATGGAAAAGGTCGGGCCATAGGCATCGGTGAGGTGCAGGGCGGTGACCAGCTCCCGCAGCTCCAGATAGAGAGGGGGCAGGTTGGCAGGAGCTGCCTTGGTAACCGGAGGCCCCTTTTGCCAGGCTTCCTCGGCGTTCGCAATCTCTTCAGCGCTTGCCGCATACACCTTGCCGTGACTGCCGTCCACGGTGAGCCACTGTCCAGAGGCCAGGGTGCTGCTCGCCGTACCCAGCCCGCAGATCATCGGGGTTTCCTGTTCGCGGGCCACGCAGGCCAGGTGGTCGGCTGGACTGCCCAGATCGACGAGTACAGCGGCGACCGACCCTAAGCGGTTGGCCGCATCGACAAAGCTCTGGGGCATGACCAGCACCCTTGGCCCCGGCGGAATTGCCTCCAGCTCCAGTCTGTTTTTCACCAGCAGGGCCTGGCCTGTGGCCCTGCCGCCCGAGGCGATGGTCCCTTCGATAAGTGGCGGTGATGTGGCCAGCCAGCTATCGCCTTTCTGGGTGCCCATACTGGTGAGTGGCCGCATCTGGAGGATGAGCGGCTGCCCCTCTTTGTCCACCGCCCATTCAAGATCCTGAGGCATGCCCTCGGCCGTTTCCAGGGCCTTTCCCCAGGAAGCAAGGATCCGCAGCTCCTCAGCCCCGAGAACAGGTTTTTGCCGCTCCTCCGGTGGGAGGTCCTGCCAGACGAGGCCGCCCTCGTCCTTGCAGACCAGGAGCCTTTCCTTGTCGGCGATGGCGGAGATCTGCCAGTCGACGCTGCCGTCAGGGTGGACATGGTAGAGGTCGGCGGCGGCGCTGCCGGAAACAGCGGCCTCACCCAGGCCGGGCACGGCGCTGATCAGCAGCATGTCACTCTCCGGCTCCTGGGGTGAGCAGCTGAGCAGGATGCCGGCGGCGCG
>JANMTN010000267.1:0-2811 GCA_031390685.1 Desulfobulbaceae bacterium | reverse complement strand
GGAACCGGAGGCACCATTACCGGGGTTGCCGAGGTGTTAAAATCACGCAACCCCTCCTTTCAGGCCATCGCGGTCGAACCCGCCAACTCGCCGGTACTGTCCGGCGGGTCTCCCGGCCCCCACAAGATCCAGGGGATCGGCGCCGGTTTTATCCCGAAGATCCTGAACACCGCGATCATCGACGAAGTGATCCAGGTCACCAATGAACAGGCCTTTGCGACCGCTCGACGTCTGGCCAGCGAAGAAGGAATCATGTGCGGAATCTCCTCCGGCGCAGCCGCCTGGGCGGCCCTGCAGGTGGCGGTCCGGCAAGAGAACAGGGATAAAAATATAGTTGTAATCATCCCCGACACCGGCGAACGCTATCTCAGCACCGAGTTGTTGCTGGATTAGAGGAAAAGCGACGAAAATCAGAGCTTTCAGGCAAGAGCGAGTGGTCTTTTATGAACATAAAAATCTGTCATGCCGGCATTGCCGGAAATTGGAGGGAAATATGCCCAGAATAGTTTCAATCAACGTCAGCCCTGCCACTGGAACCGATAAGGAACCGGTCGATTCGGTCATGGTAAAACCAGATCACGGTATTATCGGTGATGCCCATGCCCGGAACTGGCATCGGCAGATAAGTCTACTCGCCGTGGAAAGCATTGCCAAGATGGCAGCAGAGCACCCGCACCTGCGGCCCGGCTCATTTGCGGAGAATATCACCACCGAGGGACTGGACTTACCCCGACTGCCGATCGGAACCAGATTAAAAGCGGGAGAAGTGGAACTAGAGGTCACCCAGATAGGTAAAAAGTGCCACACCAAATGCAAAATCTATGAACAGGCAGGCAACTGCATCATGCCCACTGAAGGGATTTTCGCCAAGGTCCTGAGCAGCGGCACCCTCAACGCCGGAGATGAGATAATTATCATTTAACAACCAGAGGCATCCTTAACCACCTATTTGCGTGGAACCGGGTAAAATAGTGCAAGATAATTGTCCAATACAGCTTGGGCCACCTGCCTTCAGACATCAAAAAAGACAAAATGATTGCCGGAGTGGGTGTACCTGCTGAGGGTGTTTGGAAACCTCAAAGACAGCTATCGGCTTGACCGTCAGACCATCAAGGTTTTTCTGGAAAAATATACGGTCACTGTCAATCTCCTGAGAGGGAAGGTCATTCCAGAGAAGGTTCAGCCACGGGTTGTTTCCCCATCAGATGAATATCCTTTATCTGAATCATCCGAAAAAGCTGTGGACCTGGCTGGCCGATCTTTATTTAAGTTTTGTAGCCCGTATAATAAATCTTTCTTTAAGGAACGATTATGACAGCGAGTACAGAGAATCAACCTATCAAATTCCCGACCTTACCCCTTATCGATCAGGGGCTTCTTGATCGGGCCTGGGCCGAAGCGGCACGTCAGGGGGCTGAATATGAGCCTGGCGAACGTGAGGCCCTGCTGGCAAGCATTAAACGGCTTTTACAGGAGCAGGACGCAGTCCTGGTTGCCCATTATTATACCTCCGATGACCTTCAGCAACTGGCCGAGGAGACCGGTGGCTATGTTGCCGACTCCCTGGAAATGGCCCGCTTTGGCAATGAACATCCAGCTTCTACATTAATTGTTGCCGGGGTCCGTTTTATGGGAGAGACGGCCAAAATACTCAATCCGGAAAAAAGGGTACTGATGCCTGATGTCAAAGCAACCTGCTCCTTGGATCTGGAGTGTCCGACAGATCTTTTCACCGAATTTTGTGATGCCCATCCTGATTACACCAGTGTGGTCTATGCCAATACCAGTGCTGCGGTCAAGGCCAGGGCTGACTGGGTGGCAACCTCAGGCATTGCCCTGCCGATTATCAAATACTTAGCCGGCCGGAATGAGAAGATTCTCTGGGCCCCGGATCGTCATCTTGGTTCGTATGTTCAGAGGAAAACAGGAGTGGAAATGCTGATCTGGCCGGGCAGCTGTGTGGTTCATGAGCAGTTCAAGGCCGAAGGTATCAGGACGCTGAAAAAAAAGTATCCAAATGCCCAGATTCTGGTCCACCCCGAATCGCCTGAAGATGTGGTTGAATTGGCTGATGTGGTGGGCTCCACCACCGGCTTGATCAAGGCCACATTGAACCCGGAGGTCCAGGAGTTCATTGTCGCCACCGAACCGGGTATCTTTTATAAGATGAAACAGGCCTCACCCACAAAAACCTTTCTTGAGGCACCGAACGGTGGCCTGGGCGGCAGCTGTCAGAGTTGCCTGCGCTGTCCATGGATGGCCATGAACGGTTTACGTAATCTGGCCCAGCTCTTAGAGTCTGGTGCGAATGAAATCACTATTGATGAAGAGATCCGCCAGAAGTCTTTAATCCCCATCCAGCGGATGATGGACTTTGCCAGAAAACACCAAATTGCCTTGAAAGATAGAGGCAATGCCTGACAGGCACACCTCCTTTTAAAGGGGGGAAGTTAAAATACATTTCACATTGATCCTTTTGCGAAATGTTCAGTTTAGCAGATATCGACGCCCTCGGACTGTTAGGCTAACCCTGCCTAATTGGCATTCACCTCGCCCCGTTCATTTGACTGATTTTGCGTATAATTTTACCGTCACTTGGGTGAACATCTCCTTTGTTTATACTGTTACCCAGTGAAAAATGCCTTTTAAAATTTTGCCAGAGTCTCTCTTGTTAAAGAATACAAGCATTATTATGCAGATTTTTATATAGAGCCATAAAAATGATTGAATATATTGACGATGCCTCTAATGTGTTGGTCAAAAAGGCAAAACCTAATTTCAAAAAATTCAAATCGCTGTATTCAACATGGT